>NZ_JAWLCI010000088.1:0-14819 GCF_041687215.1 Mariniphaga sp. | reverse complement strand
TCGGCTTTCAGTTTTTCGTATTCCTGAAACATCCGCTGCACATTGGCCTTCAATTCATTCAGAAGCAAACGATCTTCTTCGGTCATTTTTGCTGCAATTAACGCACAAAGTTAATATTTTTACCCTATTGGAAAAGCGTTTGTAAAATTATGCAAAAAATAAACCTCCGGGCTTCCTGAAGGATGAAATGGATTTTTTTAAATTTGCCTGCCTTATACAGATTTAAATGAAATATATCACACTATTTCTCTTTACTCTTTTTTCGTTTTCTGTTTTCGGACAAACCAATGAATATTCCAGTCCGGTTAAAATCCCTATTTTTTTGAGCGGCAGTTTTGCTGAATTGCGCAGCAACCATTTTCATTCAGGAATTGATATTAAAACGCAGGGGGTAACAGGTGTTCCCATTTATTCTGTGGCCGACGGATATATTTCACGCATTGTAGTTTCTCCCACGGGGTTCGGACTGGCGCTGTACATTAACCATTACAACGGAACCACTTCTGTTTACGGCCATTTGGAAAGCTTTAGAGATGATATTGCACGGTACATTAAAAACATTCAATACGAACGGAAGTCGTTCCGGGTTGATTTGCAGGTTTCCAAAGACCGTTTCCCTGTAAAAAATGATGAATTTATTGCCCGAAGCGGAAATTCCGGCAGTTCGGGCGGTCCGCACCTGCATTTTGAAATCAGAGATACCAAAACCGAAGAACCGCTGAATCCACTCCACTACTCTTTCCCGGTAAAAGACAATACACCGCCCCGCATTTATTCGCTGATGATAGCTCCACTCAATGAATTCGGACATGTGGATTTTCATGCTCAAAAGAAAACCTATCCAGTGATTTTTGCCAATGGGAAATATCAAATCCAAAATAATCCAATTATTCCGGTTTATGGCATGGTTGGTTTTGCCATACAGGCCAACGACTTTTTCGACGGTTCCAATAACCGCTGCGGGGTGTATTCAATCCGAATGTTTTGGGACGGGGAATTGTACTATTCGTTTAAAATGGACCGTTTCTCCTTTCCTGAAGGCCGGTATGTTAACAGTCATACTGATTTTGAGGAGTTTGCTGAAACCAAACGCCGGTTTCACAAAAGCTGGATCGATCCCGGAAACCGGCTGCGCATTTACGATTATGTGCGCAATAATGGGCAGGTCCGGGTAACCGACGGAAATATTCACACGGTTCGGTTCGAACTGAAAGATTTACACGGAAATACTTCCATCCTCGATTTTAAAGTTGAAAGTAAATCAGGCCAGGTTGTACAGGTAAAACTTCCTTTTAATCAACTGCTGAAATACGATCGTTCAAACCGGTTCAGAGACGAAAAAATCCGGCTTGATTTTCCTGAAAATACATTTTATGACGATGTGGAATTCATCTGGAAAGAAAAACCTGCATCGGAACAGTTTCTTTCGAATATTCATGTGGTTCACCGCAACACCGTTCCCTTGCACAGCAGTGCCCGGCTTTCGATAAAAACCGAAAAACTGGAAAAACAGTGGCAGGAGAAAGCGCTTTTGGTAACCGTAGATACATTGACACAGAAAATTTCGGCTGCCGGCGGGAGTTATGAAAATGGCTGGGTAACCGGCGATATCCGTTCATTCGGGAATTATGCCGTAGCGCTGGATACTGTTCCCCCACGTATTGTGCCACTTAGCATCCGTGACAACTCGACCATAACTGAATCATCGCGTATCCGGTTTCGTATTACCGACGATTTATCAGGAATCAATGTAATTACCGGAACACTTGATGGCAAATGGGCGCTGTTTGAATACGATGCCAAAACCGATATGATAACACATTATTTTGATGCCGAACGGTTTGAACTGGGCAACCGGCATGAGTTTGTTTTAACATTGACCGACAATAAAGAAAATGAAAGCACATACAAAGCCTCGTTCTGGAAATAGCTGGCTGGTGGTTGGAACCATGTCGGGCACTTCGCTCGACGGCCTCGATTTGACGGCGGTGGAATTCCGGCGTTCTGAAAACCGGTGGAACTTTTCCATTGAGGCAGCCGAAACCGTGAAGTATTCAAACGATTGGGAGGAAAAGCTGCGAACTGCACCGGAACTTTCGGGTGAAAAACTGATGGAACTACACAATGCATACGGACAGTTTACCGGACAACAAATCAACCGGTTCATAAAAACCCGGCAGCTTTTACCTGATTTGATTGCCTCGCACGGTCACACCGTTTTTCATCAGCCGGAAAAAGGATTTACGTTTCAGGCCGGAAACGGCGACTGCATTGCTGCCGAAACCCGAATTACCACAGTGGCCGATTTCCGAACCGGCGATGTAGCGTTGGGTGGTCAGGGCGCCCCACTGGTTCCCGTTGGCGACAAGTTCCTGTTCAGCGAGTACGAATCGTGCCTCAACCTGGGCGGATTTGCCAATATTTCCTTCGAACAAAACGGCAAACGGATTGCCTTCGACATTTGTCCGGTAAACTTTATACTGAACGATTTGGCCCGAAAACTGGGTAAACCGTTCGACGAAAACGGCGAACTGGGACGGCAGGGAGCAACTGAAAATCAATTGCTTGAAAAGCTCAATAAGCTGAAATTTTACAGTCAATCCCCTCCAAAATCACTGGGAAAAGAGTGGATGGACAGCCATTTTTTTCCGGTTATCGAAGCATCGAATCTTTCGGTTCAGGATAAATTAAGAACAACTTACGAACACATTGCCATTCAAATTGCGAAAGCAGCACCCGGAACAGGAAAAATGTTGGTCACCGGAGGTGGTACGTTTAATTCGTTTTTGATGGAACGGTTCAGACAGCACGTGAAAAACGAAATGGTTATTCCGACACCTGAAATCATCAATTACAAAGAGGCGCTTGTATTTGCTTTTTTGGGATTGTTGCGGTATTTGGGTGAAGTCAATTGTTATGCCTCGGTTACGGGTGCGAAACGGGACAGTAGTGCGGGAGTGATTTTTCCGGGTGGCGTGGATTAAATCCGTACATCTTAACAAGATTTTATTTGGTGACTCTTCAAAAACATACTCCCAGTAAACCCAACCAATATCATATTTCATTTTCTCAAATTCCCCTATTTTCACCCCAAACAAAAACCAGAAAAAATGAGCTACAATCCGGCAAAAAAACTTTTTGAACTGAAACAATTCGGCGAATTTGGAGGTGTTAATCCATCCGTAACCGACTCCTCCACTTTTACTTTCCTGAAAGGGGAAACCATGGAAGAAACCTTTCTGGGGCACATGGAAGGATGCTTTTTGTATTCGCGCCACTGGAATCCCAGCAACAAGTACCTGGCCGATGCGCTGGCAGCAATGGAAAACACCGAATCGGCCTGGGTAACGGCATCCGGAATGGCAGCCATTACCTGCGCGCTGCTGCAACTTTGTAAATCGGGCGACCATATTGTAACAAGCGTAACCACTTACGGCGGAACGTTTGCCTTTCTGAAAAACTGGCTGCCGCGCTACAACATCGATGTAACGTTTGTGGACATTACCAACCCCAAGCAGGTAAAAGCGGCCATGCAGCCCAATACCAAAGTGATTTACACCGAAACCGTAACCAATCCGCTGCTGCAGGTTTCCAATATTCCGGAACTGGCAAAAATTGCCCACGATAACGGCGCCAAACTAATGGTGGACAATACCTTCACCCCCATGATAATGACCCCGGCTTTACACGGAGCCGACATCGTTGTTTACAGTATGACCAAATTTATCAACGGAAAAAACGATTGTGTGGCCGGAGCGATTTGTGCTTCCGAAGCGTTCATCGCTCAATTGTCGCATGTAAACGACGGAACCGCCATGCTGCTGGGGCCCGTACTCGATTCGCTGCGCTCCTCCTCCATCCTGAAAAACCTGCACACCTTGCATTTAAGGATGAAACAGCACAGCCGCAATGCACATTTTCTGGCTGAAAATCTGAGCGATTTAGGATTAAAACTAATTTACCCCGGCTTGAAAAACCACCCGCAACACGAACTGCACAACAAACTGATGAACGAAGAATTTGGTTTTGGAGGGTTGCTGGCTCTTGATTTAAAAACACATAAAAAAGCCAACAGGTTTATGCGGAAAATGCAGGACGCCGGAGTGGGTTACCTGGCCGTTAGCCTGGGGTATTTCAAAACGCTGTTCAGTTGCTCGGGGCACAGTACGTCGTCGGAAGTTCCGCTGGAAATTCAGCAGCAAATGGGTCTTTCCGATGGACTGGTAAGATTCTCCGTTGGTCTGGACAATAATATGGAGGAGGTTTTGGAAAAAATAAAAGGGTGTTTGTAAACTCTAAAAACAACATTTCTTAGAAGGCGTTTTAATCTGCCCTTTCAGGGCGAATTGGGCTTTACCATTACCATTCTTTCCCAACGCGCTACGTTGGGTTGAAACAAGCTGGACTTTCAGCCCGAATTCGGTTAAGATAAGGTCTTTTCGATTCTTATCAATTTAAATTCGTCCTGAAAGGACAAATTAATTCAGCCTGATGGCATCGCCTCAGGAAAATGAATAAAATACAATTCTATTCGCCCTGAAAGGGCAGATTATCAAAAAATAAAATTGAATGAAAAGATACAGCACGACAAAAATCAGTATCAGATATTCTGAAATAATTATATTTGCCCTTTCCATAAAAAATATTGATATAGAATGAGAAAAGCAACTTTAACCACCGGAATACTGGCGATTGTATTCCTTTTAACAAATTATCAGATTTCAAACGGATGTACCAACTTTCTGGTTACCCGGGGAGCCTCGGTTGACGGATCTACCATGGTCACTTACGCAGCCGATTCACACAGTTTGTACGGAGAACTCTATTTCCAACCCGCACAGGATCACCCTGAGGGCGCTATGCGCGACATTTATGAATGGGACACCGGTAAATATCTTGGACAAATTCCGGAACCCCGCCGCACCTACAGCGTGGTTGGAAACATGAATGAATTTCAGCTCGCCATAGGCGAAACCACTTATGGTGGCAGGGAAGAACTTTCGAGCCAGGAAGGGGCAATTATGGATTACGGCAGCCTGATTTACGTTACGTTACAACGTGCCAAAACTGCACGCGAAGCCATTCAGGTGATGGCCGATTTGGTAGAAAAATACGGATATTACAGTTCCGGTGAATCATTCTCCATTGCCGACCCCAACGAAGTGTGGATTATGGAATTGATTGGCAAAGGCGAAGGTGAAAAAGGCGCCGTTTGGGTAGCCATGAAAATTCCCGACGGATACATCAGCGGACATGCCAATCAGGCACGCATTACCACTTTCCCAAAAAATGATCCGGAAAACTGTTTGTACTCACCCGACGTCATTTCCTTTGCCCGCGAAAAAGGCTGGTACGAGGGCAGCGATGCCGAATTTAGTTTTTCAGATGTATATGCCCCGGTCGATTTTGGAGGCGCCCGTTTTTGCGAGGCCCGCGTTTGGGCCGGGTTCAACAAAGTAGCTTCGGGGATGGAACAATATGTGGATTATGCCAAAGGACTTATAAAATATGACAACTCAACCAACTATGCAACCAACCGCATGCCCTTGTGGGTAAAACCCAATAAAAAGTTGAGCGTACGCGATGTGCAAAACATGATGCGCGACCACTACCAGGGAACCGAACTGGACATGACCCAGGACGTGGGCGCCGGTCCGTTTGCCTTGCCCTATCGTTTTGGAAAGCTTACCTGGGAAGTAGATTCAGTAAAATATTGCAACGAAAGGCCTATTTCAACACGTCAAACCGGATTTTCTTTCGTTAGCCAAAGCCGCAACTGGCTGCCCGATCCAATCGGTGGAATTTTGTGGTTTGGAGTGGACGATACCTACAATACGGTTTATGTACCCATGTACTGCGGCATAACGGAAATTCCGGAATGTTTTGCCGAAGGAAACGGCGACTTGCTAACGTACAGCCCAACATCTGCTTTTTGGACGTTCAACAAAGTATCGAATTTTGCATATCTGCGTTACAGCGATATGATAAAAGACATACAAAAAGTGCAACAAAAACTGGAAGAAAATTTTGAAAAGTTTGTTCCGCTGGTAGATGAGGCAGCACAAGACATTTACACACAGAATGGGCCGGAAAGAGCAAGAGATTTTCTTTCTTTCTACTCCGGAAATGAAGCCACTCACGTTACCAGCCACTGGGAAAAACTCTGGCAATATTTGCTGATAAAATACCTGGATGGCAACATTAAAAAAGAAAAAGACGGACAGTTTGAGCGCACGGAAACTGGAATGCCTCCCTACCCCATTTTTCCTGAATACCCGGAGTGGTGGTACAGAGTAATTATTGACCATACCGGAGATCATTTTAAAGTAATTGAGTAAAATTTTGGTTATTTGGCTTTAAATGAATCGTCTTCCATTTGTCTTGTAAAAAAAAGTATTATTTTTGCGCCGGCTTTTAAGCAATCTCTTTTCCACCGGATGGCGGAATACATTGCCAACATTAATTAAATAATTTCAGAAATGGATTTAATAAAATTTGTAGAAAACGAGTTCAGGGTAGAAAAGGAACACCCCACTTTCTCTGCTGGCGATACCATTACAGTGAGTTACATGATTCGGGAAGGGAACAAAGAACGTATCCAGAATTTCCGTGGTGTTGTTCTCCAGATTAACGGGACTGGAAATACTAAAACATTTACCGTTCGTAAAATGTCGGGAAATATTGGGGTTGAAAGGATTTTTCCGCTTTCTTCACCATTTATCGAAAGCATTGAAGTGAACAAAAAAGGTAAAGTCCGCCGTAAAAGGTTGTTTTACCTGCGTGGCCTCACCGGTAAAAAAGCCCGTATCAAAGAAAAAAGATTCTAAAAAACAGGCAATTGCATACAGAAGGTCTTCGAAAGAAGGCCTTTTTTTATTTCTGAAGTAATTCCCGAGCTGTTTTTAATGTTGAGTCTGATAATTTTTCGCCACCCACCATTTTGGCCAGTTCTTCCACCCGCTGGTTTTCACCGAGTTGTTTAATGGAAGTAAAAGTTTTTCCGTTTTCCTCGTATTTGTAAACCAGAAAATGGGCATCGCCTTTGGCGGCAACCTGTGGAAGGTGGGTAATATTTATAATCTGGGTGGTAGTTGAGAATTCTGTCAGAATATTTCCCATTTTCAGGGCAATTTCTCCGGAAACGCCGGAATCAATTTCATCGAAAATAACCGTTGGCAAAGCTTTGGAGGTGCGCAACAGATTTTTAATTGCCAGCATCAGTCGCGACATTTCACCGCCCGATGCAATTTTTGAAATTTCTGCCGGCGGAATGTCCACATTGGCACTGAATAAAAACGAAACAGCATCTTTTCCATTCGGGGTGAAATCGGGCAACGTTTCGTGTATCACTTCCAGTTTCGATTTGGGCATTCCCAACTGCCGCAAGTCATCGAGCACAACTTTTTCAATTTTACTGAAGGATTTTTCCCGTGCCGCTCTTAATTCCTGAGCTTTATTTTCAAGCTTTGCCTGCTGTTTATCCAGGTCGGTTTTCATTGAAAGGATTTCATCTTCATACCCGGTTACCTGACTGATTCTTTCATCGAACGAATTTTTCAAATCAATCAGCTCCTGAACAGAATTCACATGATGTTTTTGCTGAAGGCTGTAAATCAAGTTCAAACGATCGTTCACCAGTTCAATCCGGGCAGGATTGTGTTCCACTTTTTCGGCCAGTCTATCTGTTTCATCCAGAATATCTTTCAGCTCAAGCAAACAGCTTTGCAACCGTTCAGTTAAAGATGGAACTTCTGCAATATAGTTTTGAATACTTTCCAGTTTTTTATGACTTTCTTTTAAATGCTGAACTACCGAAAACCGCTCATCATCGAGAAGTTGCTGAACTTCGGCAAATACATTTTTAATTTCTCCGGAATGGGTGAGTTGTTCGAGTTCGGTTTCCAGTTCCTCCTGTTCATTCGCCTGTAAACCTGCCTCATCCAGTTGATTAAACTGAAACTGCCAGTAATCAAGGTCGGCACGTTCTTTTTCATTTTTTTCAATCAGTGCATCCAGGTTTTTTTTCGATGATAAAAAATGCTTGTACAACTGGCGATATTCTGAAAGAATTTTCCCTGTACCGGCCACAGTATCCACCAGATTGAGTTGAAACTGGCGGTTGCCCAGTTCAAGGTTTTGGTGCTGCGAGTGAATGTCGATGAGTTTCAGGCCCAATTCTCTCAATGTTTTCAGGTTAACCGGGGTATCGTTAATAAAAGACCGCGATTTTCCCGATGGCGTAATTTCGCGGCGCAAAATGGTCAGTGCATCGTAATCGAGGTCGTTTTCAGTAAAAAACGGTTGAAGATTGTAGCTGGCTACATCAAAAAAACCTTCCACCACACACTTTTCATTCTGATTTTTCAATACTGACAGATCAGCCCGGTTTCCTAAAATTAATCCGAGCGCACCCAAAATAATAGATTTCCCGGCGCCGGTTTCGCCGGTAACTGAGTTTAAACCGGAATGAAATCCGACCTCCAGATTGCTAATCAGCGCATAGTTGGAAACAGCCAGTTTGGTCAGCATAAATCAGTTATAAATCTTCGCTTTCTGATATTTTTTTGTACTTACTTCCGTTCGAAGGATCGACTTCGTTGAGAATGGCCACTACACGATTTCGTTCGTCGGGAAACGATTTAGAGAATACATTCACAATTTCGTCAGCTTTGGCATCGAAAAACATTTGCAGAATATAAACCGAAGGCCGGCGACGAAAAACGGCCTGCACATCGCGCATTGCGGTGGCAATATTTGCCCTCCCCTCTTCGGGTTTCTGAGCCATTAAATCGAGCCCGTTTCTGTGATAAGTGTACATACATTTTCTGAAATCGGAATAGGATTTATTCAGCACGTTTTCGATAAGCCAGTACCGGTTACGCTCGCTTTCAAAAGCTTTCCAGCCTTTTTCGCGTGCATTTTGTGAATTGTTTACAATGGCCTGCGCTTTTTCGAAATAGGGCGTTCCACCTTCAGGCGAGAAGGTATCATAATCGAATCCCAAAATGATGTACGCGTAAAAGGCGAGAATATTGGTCAGGTTATCGCGGTTTGAGGTTTCGTTAAATTCAAGCGGCTGAAATTCCACATACCGGCAATGAAAATCGTTGTCTTTAATATTCAGCACGGTAGTTTCGTAACTTGAACCAAATACCGGGCGTGTTAGCTGGACCTGAATAGAGCCGCGAAACTCATCGGACGAAATTTGCTCGTCGAGCCGGATTAATATATTGCATCTGATTTTTTCATCATAGGTATAAACATGTTCTGTCCATTTCCGGTTGTTCATAAATTCGTAAACATCGGCCTGCATGGTCCGGAACAGTTGCCTGTTTGCGCCCTGAATCCTTTGTGCAGAAACCGTAACATTGCACCGAAGTTCCTGCGCCATCAGCGTGGTTACAGAAAAAATGGCGATGATTAAAACAATTAATTTCTTCATAAAAACCTCCTTCAAAAAGGTAAAATTAATAAAATTTGGCAGGAAAGGCTGCCTAACTAACGAAGAATTGAAATCATCATTTTTACAATGTCGGCAGCCACTTCCTTCTTAGATTTTAACTCAAAAGGAACTGTTTTATTGTTTTTGCCGATGATGGTTATTTTGTTGGTATCCACGCCAAAACCGGCACCGGCGTCATTCAGCGAATTCAACACAATAAAATCGAGGTTTTTCTTTTCCAGCTTTTTTTGTGCATTGGTTTCTTCATTTATGGTTTCAAGTGCAAAACCCACTAAAATCTGATTTTCCTTTTTCATTTTTCCCAGTTCGGCTGCAATATCTTTGGTGGGTTTTAGTTCGATGTTCCAATTCTCTTTTCCACGTTTGGTTTTATGAATTTCCTGATTTAGCGGTGTAAAATCGGCCACTGCTGCAGTCATCACGGCTCCGTCACATTCAGGAAAATGTTCAATACAAGCCTGATACATTTCCTGAGCCGATTCAACAGGAATAACTTTTATTTCTTCTTTTTGGATTGAAACCGAAACCGGGCCGGAAACAAGAATGACTTCAGCTCCCTGTTCGGCCAATTCTTCGGCAATGGCATATCCCATTTTTCCGGAGGAATAATTTCCGATAAACCTTACGGGATCAATTTTTTCGTAGGTTGGGCCCGCCGATACCAGAAATTTTTTATTCAGCAGTTTTTTTTTTGGCTGAAGAATTCAACCAGTTTTCCAAGAATATGTTCGGGTTCCTGCATCCGGCCTTTTCCTTCAAGCCCACTGGCAAGTTCCCCCACATCCGGGTCGAGAATAATATTCCCGTAATCTTTTAAAATTGAAATATTTCGTTGGGTTGACGGATGAACAAACATGTCTAAATCCATGGCAGGAGCAATAAAAACCGGACATTTTGCCGAAAGGTAAGTGGTAACCAGCATATTGTCTGCAATGCCATTTGCCATTTTTCCGAGGGTAGCAGCGGTAATGGGGGCAATAACCATTGCATCGGCCCACAGGCCCAAATCCACATGACTGTACCAGGTTCCATCGCTTGAACCAAAAAACTCACTAATTACCGGTTTACCAGATAATGCAGAAAGGGTTACCGGAGTAATAAATTCCTTACCGGCAGGCGTAATAACCACCTGAACCTCGGCCCCTTCTTTCACCAGCAACCTTAAAAGAAAAGCTGCCTTGTAGGCAGCAATGCTTCCGGTAATTCCCAGTACTATTTTTTTCCCCTGAAGTTTCATCTGTTTAAAATTGTTTACTTTTTATGTTAACAGATGGAATTCGCATGATAGTAATTATTTTATATTAATTTGAATTCCATTCTCATGCTCATTTCATGGGTATCTTTCCGTACTAATTTTGTTTGCTTTCGCGTGCCGGATTTCGGTGATAAATCTGTCCTTCTTCCAACTCCTGAAAAGAAATTAACGTTGGTTTCGGAAGGCGTTCATAAAATTTGGAAATCTCAATTTGTTCCCGGTTTTCAAAAATTTCTTCCAGGTTATCGGTATAAGAAGCAAATTCCTGTAACTTTTGGTTTAACTCTTCTTTTAATTCAGAAGAAATCTGATTTGCTCTTTTACCCAGAATCATTACAGTTTCGTAAATGTTTCCTGTTTCCTGCGAAAGAATTTCCAGGTCTCTGGGTATTGTTGACTGGGCTGCTTTTGTTTTTTTATAATCCATTTTCTAATTGATATTTGTTTCTTGTTGTTGTTCGTAATTTAATAAATCGGCTACTGTTTCGTAAAACTTATCTACTTCTTTTCTGTACTGGCTTTCAGGATATTCATCCACAAAAGAAAAATACTCGTCGAGGGCGCCCGAAAGCCGTTCCTGTTTTTTATCTTCCACACTGTTAACGGCCAGCAGGTATTTCGATTTTAGCAACATGTACATCAACTCTTCCCTGTATTGGCTGTCGGGAAATTCTTTCAGGCTATTATCCAATGAAATTACAGCGGCTTTATAATTTTCAAAGTCGTAATATAATCTTGCATTCAGGTACGATTTGTAAACCAGTTTGTCCATCAGCTCATCTATTAGCCTGTTTGCTTCGTCAACCCTTTCGCTGTAAGGATAAAGATTAATATAAAGCTGAAGCGACTCAATGGCTTCTTTGGTCACTGTCTGGTCGAGGCGTGGTTTTGGCGAAAGCAGATAATTGCAATACCCTACCATAAATTGTGCTTCCTCAGAATACTGACTACCCGGAAATTCTTTCAGCAACGATTTAAAATAATGCGTTGCCATAAGGTAATCTTTCTGCCCCATCATACTCTTGGCATAGTAATAATAAATCTGGTCGGCACGGCTTGTTCCGCGGTAAATATTCACCAATTCCTGAAAAAGGGTACCTGCTTTAACAAACTCACCATCTTCGTAATACTCAACAGCTTTTTTTAATTTGAATTCGTAGTCGGTACTTTTCAGAATTTTATTGTAATCGCCGCATGACGAAACAAACAGCATTACAATTAATCCAATAGTAAAAATTCTCGTTTTCTTAAACATGGCGCAAAAATAACCTTTTTTTAATTACACATGAATTCAATTAGATGAATTTAACACATTTGCCAAAGTTTTAAAAAAGTTTACATTTGCATTCTTAAATCTTTAAACTTTCGAAACGTGGATATATTTCAAAAATTCAGAACGAATCAGGGAGATATCGGCAAGCACATGGCAAGGGCTCATGGTTATTTTACCTTTCCAAAGCTGGAAGGTGAAATTAGTGCTCGTATGAAATTCAGGGGGAAAGAAGTACTTACCTGGAGTTTGAATAATTACCTGGGCCTGGCAAACCACCCCGAGGTAAGAAAAGTTGATGCCGAAGCTGCTGCACAGTATGGCATGGCTTACCCAATGGGCGCCCGCATGATGTCGGGCCAAACGACAAAACATGAGCAACTGGAAAGAGAACTGGCAGCTTTTGTTGGCAAACAGGATGCTTTTCTGCTGAACTACGGTTACCAGGGGATGGTTTCCATTATCGATGCAGTCTGTGGACGGAATGACGTGATTGTTTACGATTCGGAATCACATGCCTGTATCCTTGACGGAGTGCGCTTACACATGGGGAAACGATTTGTTTACCCGCATAATAATATTGAAAACCTGCGAAAGCAATTGGAACGGGCTACCAAACTGGCGCAAAAACAGGGTGGCGGCATACTGGTTATTACAGAAGGAGTTTTTGGTATGGCAGGCGATCTAGGCAAACTGGATGAAATTGCTAAACTGAAGGAAGAGTTCCAGTTCAGGCTTCTGGTGGATGATGCGCATGGTTTTGGCGTAATGGGAAAAACAGGGGCCGGAGCTCCTGAATTCTTTGGTGTTTCAGACCAGGTGGATTTACACTTTGGAACTTTTGCCAAAGCAATGGCAGGCATTGGAGGTTTTGTGGCCGGAGACATTGATGTTTGTTATTACTTGCGGTATAATATGCGTTCACAAACATTTGCCAAATCATTGCCCATGCCCATGGTTATTGGAGCTTTAAAACGGCTCGACATGTTGCGTTCAATGCCTGAACTGAGGGAAAAACTCTGGTCTGTGGCCCAAACATTGCAAAAAGGATTAAAAGATGCCGGTTTTGATATTGGTAAAACCAATTCACCTGTTACTCCTGTTTATATGAAAGGAGGGGTTGAAGAAGCAACCAACCTGGTGTTCGATCTTCGTGAAAATTATTCTGTTTTCTGTTCTCTGGTTGCTTATCCTGTTATTCCCAAGGGAGAACTTATGCTGAGGCTCATTCCAACAGCCATGCACTCTTTGGAAGATGTGGAACATACCTTAAATGCATTTAAAGCAGTACGAAAAAAACTGGAAGAAGGAAAATATTCAAAAACAGATTTTGCCAAAGTTGAAGTTGATATGTAAAAAAGTTGGAAGCACGAAGTTGATAAACTGGTGACTAATTACTGAAGCATTCAGATGGATGATAATAAAACTTACTGATATAAAAAAAGCAGGGACGAGCCCTGCTTTTTTTATGTAATTATGTTACAATTACGAATTCTTTTCAGACAAATACCTTTCGGCATCCATGGCTGCCATACAACCCGTACCTGCAGCCGTAACGGCTTGCCGGTAAACAGAATCCTGTACATCGCCACAAGCAAATACACCAGGAATATTTGTTTTTGAAGTTCCCGGAATGGTTTTGATGTAACCCACTGAATCTGATTCAAGAAAATTTTTGAAAATATCGGAATTGGGTTTATGCCCAATGGCCAGGAAGAATCCATCAATTTTGATTTTGACTTCTTCTTCTCCTTCTTCACTTTTATTTTTCACCAGGGTAGCTCCTTCAACTACTCCGTTCTCACCAAATAATCCTTTAGTCTGGTGTTTCCATAAAATTTCAATATTCGGTGTTTTTTTTACGCGTTCAGCCATAACCCTGGATGCTCTCAAAACATCGCGACGAACAATCATATACACTTTTTTGCACAGCCCGGAAAGATATAACGCCTCTTCGCATGCAGTGTCGCCACCGCCCACAACCGCCACATCTTTCCCACGGTAAAAGAAACCGTCACAAGTGGCGCAGGCCGAAACGCCCCCACCGGCATATTTTTTCTCGTCTTCAATACCCAGGTATTTGGCAGTTGCGCCGGTGGCAATAATCACCGACTCGGCTTCAATCAGTTTTTTGTCATCAATCCACACTTTGTGAATATTGCCCGAAAAATCGGCTTTGGTGGCCATCCCCCAACGTACATCGGTGCCAAACCGTTCGGCCTGTTTTTTAAAATCTTCCATCATTACCGGGCCGGTAACACCCTCCGGGTATCCGGGATAATTCTCAACTTCGGTGGTAGTAGTTAATTGTCCTCCGGGTTGGAGTCCTTCGTACATCACCGGATTCAGATTCGCACGGGCAGCATAAACAGCAGCGGTATATCCGGCAGGTCCGGAACCGATAATTAAACATTTCACACGTTCAACATCACTGGGAGTAGTTGAACCAGTTTCTTCTTTTTCTTTAATATCAAGTGGTTTAAACATATCAGTATTTTTTTTTGATTTGCAAAAATATAAAACATCCGGGTTGAATCACTATAAAAACAATCAATAAAAATTAAGCCCGGATAGAGCAAAACTATAAATGATTTGAAAAATATTCGGTCAATTTCAGGAAAAAGTTTTGCAGATAGGAATTCAACTGTTACTTTTGCAGGCACAAAATTTTTCGGGGTGTGGCGCAGTTGGCTAGCGCACTTGCATGGGGTGCAAGGGGTCGGAAGTTCGAGTCTTCTCACCCCGACGAAATTGAAAGGACCGGCATATGATTGCCGGTTTTTTTATTTCTTTTTTCTTTACCCGAAATTTCCGAAACCTGATTTTTTTCC
>NZ_JAWLCI010000087.1:0-16232 GCF_041687215.1 Mariniphaga sp. | reverse complement strand
AAATCAGCAAATCCGGAATATCTCATTAAGATTTGAGATAATCACCAAAACATTGGAGACAATCACCAAAGCAACAGCTTTTTCTTTGGGATAAATTTATAACTGAATTAAAATTTATTTTCTAACCTTTTAAAATTTGTTACAATGAAAAAGTTAATGTTTCTTTTCTTGAGTTTAAGTATTTTTTTCGCAGGATGTGATAACGACGCACTAATCCCGGACTCTGATGCAGATGCGGTTCTGAAATCCGGTAAGATGGTTGAACAAACTATCAAATTTATACAAAGTTCAGGAGTCATGGAAGTAGTTCAAAATGATGCATGTGATAATGGTATGCTACTGCTTGTAGATGGCGATGGGCAGGCTTCGCACATAGGCCATTTTACGGTAATTAATACCACTTGCGTTGATGAAAATTTTAATCCGGTTTCACCTCTCATAGGAGAAATTACAGCAGCAAATGGCGACAAAATCTGCACAATGGTGACTAAGGAGCCATGGATGGAAAATGGAGTAATCCACTACTATTATGAAATTCAACCCGAACTTTGCACTGGCAGGTTTGAAAATGCAACCGGGTACATAATCATGTGGGGCGATATTGATTTTATTGCCATGACCTGGGACCTAAAAGGAGAAGGAAAGATTACTTATTGAATACCATTGAAATTATTGGATTTGTAATAACGGAAATTTTTAGTGGATTGTATCAAACATTTAAGTTCAAAATTAGTAACAATGAAAAAATCAACATTTCTTTTGATACTATTTTGCACACTTTTATGCTTGATGTGAATGAAAATTTGTACAACGAGGTTTTGGACTGGATAAACGCGAGGATGCATGATTAAAACTTAGATATTAATCATTACCACATAAAAGAGCTTATAACTCAGCGTGTTTTCAAGATTGCAGCAGGTTATGAGGATTGCAATGCCAGCAATAATTTGCGTGTAAATATGATTTTAAAAACCTTTGCCGGGTGCCTTCCACAAACCGGCAACGATTTAGCATCGCTACCCACAATGAGCGGCTGGAAAATGCAGTAGGGCCAAGGGATTTATTGAATGGGAAAATACCTGCTGGAATCCTCACAAAAAGTAATTGTAAAAGTTAAAGTGTCATCAATGGGTACCAACAGCCGTAAAATAGTCACCAATTTAACCAAAATCAGGATAAGTAACGCTTTACCTATTAAAAACTAACGATGAATAAACAGGCTAAAAAAATCCGTTCATTCGGAACCCGGAATTCTTTTGATTTAATCCACCGGTCCCGTTGAGTGATATAGGTTTTTCCCCTCCATTCTTTGGTAGCACCGGTTAAAGGTTGAATTTGAATGGAGGGGTTTTTGTTTATCGTTGCAACTATAATTGAGCAGGTGACGAAAAGTCACCAGCTCAAAGACAAGCTGGTATTTCAAAATCAATTGACAATTGATAGCTTTTCAAACGTATTTTCAATCCGTTCATCAGCCCAAACTCCTTCCTGAAACATAATTGCAAGCTTTTGCAACATAGGTTAATCTTTTTGCAACATACGTGCTATGTATTGCATTTGCAATTGGCGTAACTTGAATAGATGAAAAACTTTAAAAGCAAAAAACAAATTATGCCACAGTTTCAAATTATTGAATCATAAGTAATCTGTGAATCTGTGGCAGTTTTCTGGTTTTAAGTAATATTTAAAAACGAAGGCTTTGAAGTTTTAGGCTGCGAAGGCGTTATTGAAGTTGGCGATTGGGAAAACGAAAAATCAATAAACCGTTTAAAGTTTGTGGCAAAAAAATATAAGTAAAAATGAATGCTTCTATTATATCCGGAAAAGAATTCACCGAGCGGCTCAACGCCATCACAGACGCCCGGCTTGCCGACCACCGGTTTGGGGTTTCTGCACTTGCCCGCGAAATGGAGATGAGCCGCTTCACGCTTCACCGAAAAGTGAGGGAGATTTTTCATGAATCGGCCAGTCAGTATATTTCCCATAAACGGCTAAACTTGGCCCGGCAAATTTTGCTGGATAGAAAAACCTCCGTCACTAAAACAGCAACTTTGTGTGGATTTCGCAGCTTAACTTATTTCGATAAATGTTTTCACGACTATTTTGGCTATCCGCCGGGAGAAACCGGAAAACCTAGTCTGGATAAAAAAGAAACAACTTCCAAACGGAAATTTAAACACCTGAAAAAATGGTTTAAATTTTTAAAATAAAATGGATTATCCACCCTCTGCAACATAAATAAAAGCACTTAATACATAATTGAAAGAATTGGCAGAAAATTGAAATCTTTTACAACATAGTTGCTATGTATTGTCTGTTTTTTCTCCCGAAATTTGACTATTAGAAAAACAGTTTCCTTAAAGCCAAATGAAAAAATTAAACAATGTTCTTTGACAATGAGATTGAATGACCATTCAAATTGATCAGATTTCACAATTTGTAAAAACACCTATGCTCTGCCTTACGCTCAGCAATAAGATGTGCCGCCAAATGAGGAAAAAATTACCGGTTTCATTTCATTCAAAGGGGAAAACCGGTGAATTAATGCCCGCTGAGCAGTATCCCCAAAAAAAATTTCAAAATCATAATTCAACAGTTATGAAACCGATTAAAAACAATGTTTTGTTTACCTCTCTTGCAGTGCTGATACTTCTTTTGCTGCCTTTAACTTTTTTGGCCAATGAACTGAATCATACTGATTGGCCTGAAACAAATTCACCGGCAGAAGCAGCCCAACTGTTTGCACAAGGCAGGGAAGCCTTTGAAATGGGTCGCATAAACGACGCCATATTGCATTTTGATGAAGCAGTGCAAAAAGATGCACAGTATGCTGTTGCCTGGCTTTACAAAGCCCTGACAGCCCAAACCGATGCAGACCGAAAAGCCAGCATCGGCAAGGCTGTACGTTTCCGAAATAATGCCACCGAAGAAGAAAGGATGTTGATTGACATTGAGCTGACCTATGCGGATAACAATTCCGAAAAGCGTTTTCAACTGGCAAAACAACTGGCTGAACTACATCCTGAAAATGCCCGTGCATTGCTGGTGCTTGCCGGTGAATTTCAAAAGCGGGGTGAAATCAGCAAATTCAGGGACCTGGCCAGTGAAGCCATCCGTGTTGAACCCAACTCGCCATTGGGATACCGCGCGCTGGCAGCATCCTGGGTACTGAACGAGCCTATTGATTTGCAATTGGCGGGAAAATACATGCAAAAATTTGTTGAACTCAGGCCCGGTGAGGCATCAGCTCATATTGCCCGGGGCGATGTTTACCGTGCTTTCCTCGATTTGGCCAACGCAGAAAAAGCTTTTTCCAAAGCCATTGAAATTGAGCCCGAAAATGCTGTTGCCCTGGCAAAAAGAGGGTACATTCATACCTATTTGGGAAATTTGGAAGAAGCACGTACCGATTTTAATAAAGCGACTGCACTCGTCGGCCACAAACAGGATTATTCAAAACCCAATTTCAGCATGGTTTCCTACCTTTTCCCAGGTAACGGAAAAACAACAGCTACCGACGAAGAATTTTTCAGCAATATGAATAGAAAAAACAAAAAAATTCCACTGAATGGTGCTTCAGATAACTGTTATTTTTGCCGCAGCGTCATTTCAATGAATCATGGTTTTGTTGCAACACCTGATGAGTCAATGAATACCTGTTGTTGTCTCCGGCATGAATTTGATGTGGAAGGGAGGGTGCCCGATGAATCAACTATTGAAGCCAATTTTGCATTTATGAGGGGATTTCGTGCTCTTCAGGATGGAAATTATGAAAAAACAAAACAATTAATTGAAGAATATGCGAATGCCGTGAGCCCTGGAATGAAACCCGGGAAAAATGAAGCCCATAATTTTTTATTAGGTGTAGCACTGTTAAACCAGGGAAAATATAGTAAAGCGCTTGCCCAATTTAAAAAATCGGATACCAGCAACATTTTTGTTAAATACAACATGGCTGTGGCCTATGACGAACTTGGCAAATACGAAGAAGCAAAAAATGAATTTACAGAAGTAGCAGACCTCAATTTTTCTTTAGCCTGTTTTTCTCCATTGGGTAAAATTGCCAAAGTATGGTTGAAATCCTATGAAGATTCCAGCCTCGCCCAAAAATAAACGATTTTTGGCGGGCCATGCCTGAATAAAATGGGTATGCAAATGAATCAGAGGAAAGACCTGAAGTTTTTTTCGATGTTTTTCAGGGTTTTTCCTCTGCCTTTTTTATTGCCGGCTCCCCAAAACCTGGAACATGATTCATTGTCCGTTTCAGTTAAGAACTTCAAAAAATATTCGTAACTTTCTTCTGGAAAAACGGTAAAAACCAGTGTTTTAAAAAAACCAGAATGACCGGTGCAACCCATAACGGAAATGATTTTATTAGCCGGCTGAGAGAAATCGTTGAAGCGAACTTTCACGACGAGAATTTCGGTGTATCAGACCTTGTGCAGAAATCGGGCAAAAGCCATTCGTGGGTACATCGCTATTTAAAAAAACACAACAATCAATCCGTCAGTTATTTTATCCGGAAAGTACGTTTGGAAAAATCGATGGAGATGCTTATTCAGAGTGACGAATCCGCCTCGGAGATTGCCTTCCGGGTAGGTTTTGGCAGTCCGGCTTATTTTAACCACTGCTTTCACGAGCACTTCGGATTTCCGCCGGGAGAAGCGCGAAAACGGGCAATGAATCTGCATGAAAACGAATCAATCACTGGCAGTCTGGAACAACAATCCAGGCAGGATGCAATAAACAGTGCCAGTCGTAGAAAGGGGAAAAGCCGCAAAAAGAAGGTGGTTTGGATTGCTGTTTCAGTCGTTTTTCTTTTAGCTCTTTTTGCTCAGCCCGTGTATAATCTGTTTTTTGCAGGCGCCACAAAACAAAAAGAACTGGCAGCCTCTGAAAAATCCATTGTTGTGCTGCCGTTTAAAAATTTAAGTTCCGACACTGATAATCAGTATTTTGCCGACGGAATTACAGAAGACATTCTGAACCGGCTTTCAGGAATTCCCGGATTGAAAGTGGTGTCGCGTACCTCGGCTGAGCAGTTTCGTGAAAGTACACTTGATGCCCGTGAAATTTCACGGCAACTGGGTGTAAACTTTTTACTTGAGGGAAGTGTACGGCGTCATGATGATCAAGTGCGAATAAGTGTGCAGTTTATCGACGCCCGAACCGATCAGCATATCTGGTCGGAAAACTACGACCGGCAAATGACCGGCATTTTTGCCATTCAAAGCGATATTGCGCAAAATGTAGCCACAGAATTACAAACCGCACTGACTGCAGCGGAGCTGAAAAAAATTGAAAAAATTCCCACAAAAAACACCGAAGCCTATAATTATTATTTGCTGGGAAGATTTCATTCCTCCAAACGAAAGCATGAATCGTACAGGAAAGGAATTGAATACTATGAAAAAGCCATAACCATTGATCCTGAATTTGCTCTGGCGTATGCCGGACTTTCCGATAACTTTCATCTGCTGGCGCTACAGGGAGGAATGGACAGAAACGAGGGAATTGAAAAAGCCATTGAACTGGCTGAAAAAGCCAATACACTGGATCCCAATCTGGCTGAACCCTATGCCGTTCTGGGCGATATTTACAACTACGAACACTGGGATTGGGAGAAAGCAGAACAACACCTACTTAAAGCACTGGAATTAAATCCAAATTATTCAACTGCACACCAGTACTACTCTGAATTATTGGCCATTTTGGGGAAGAATGAGAAAGCAAGGAACCACATCAACAAGGCTTTGGAACTCGATCCGTTCTCTTTTGTAGTAAGGCATTTCAGCACATTATTTTATGCAAACACCGGTGAGTTTGAAAAAGCACTGGACGAAAATAAAATCTGTTTCGAACTGGTGCCCGATCATGACTGGGCTATCTCGCTTGAATATCAGATACACTGTTTAATGCAAAACGAACAGGCGGCAGTGGAATACCTTAAAAAAGTGGGTACAAATTCGGGGGCATGGACTCCTGAAGAATTGGACAGTGTATTTATTAACGGAAGTTTTAAAGGGTTTTATGAATGGCGATTAAAAGAGGGACAATACAGAACGACAAAAATTTATTGCAACGCCATGCTTGGCAATGATGAGATTTTGATGGAATTGCTGGAAGAAGAGTATCTGGAAGGCAGGCTGAGCCCAATGAACACTACCGCTATTGAATTTAAAACGATACGTTCGAATCCGCGGTTCATTGCCATCAGGGAAAAAATGGGGTTACTTCCACTTCAGTAACTTTTGCTTAACGTTTAATCATTTTTATTCTCCCTTCAAAACAGAAAAATCCCTTCAGCTAAATTTTTTGCAATCCCCGGCAACATAATTGAAAGAATGTGCAAAAAATTGAAAGTTTTTGCAACATAGTTGCTATGTGCCGCCAGCTTTTTCTCCCGAAATTTAATATGGATTAAATCATTTAAATCCGCATTGTTTAATTTAAAAATTAGTATCATGAAAACACTAGTAAAAATTTTCTTTTTAATGGTTGTAACAAGCCTGGTTGCAGGGTGCAATAAAAACGATGACTTCTGTGAAGTAAATTCATCTGACAATCAATTAAAATCTGCCAGTTCCAGAACCATTAATTTTCAAATGACAGGTGAATATTATACACCTGTAATTTGCGACGGTGAGACCGTTGATTTTTTATATTTATCTGAGGTGGCCGATCAAAAAACACATATAACAGCTCACCTTAAAAATGGTCAGTTTGTATGGATGATTGTACATTGCAAATTAACAATTACAAGCGAGCTAACCGGTGAGACATTTAAAATAAACGACCAGACTAAAGTTACCTTCGATGAAAACGGAGTGTATGATACATTTACGATGCACATTCACTCAAAAGGGGATAAAGGCACTCATGTGATCATGTTTTTTGAGGCTGACTGGGAAAATCAAACGTTGAATTTATTTAAAGGCATTTGTCCGCAATATGGTGATGAATGATTCTTGTTCAATAACAAGGAACTCCACAATATTATTGGATCTTATGAGGTGTAAAATCACACCATTTTTATAGGTAAAACAATAAAAATTAAAAAAAAATGAAAACATTCAAATTACTGTTTCAAATTTTAATTTTTGCCGGCCTCCTGGCCGGATGCAACAAAAACGTGGAATTCTTTGAAAATGAAACCCTCGAATTGAAAAAAGCGCAGGTTGAGGTAACCGTACCGTTTGAGGTGAATCTTTTGGGCGAAATTGCTGATCTAATATTTGACGACCCGGAATGTTTGGACGGGGGTTTTCCCGTGCGCGCTGTGGTTGAAACCAGCGGCAATGCCACCCACATGGGCAAAGTTACGTTAACTTTCAATTTCTGTACCGGAGGGGCTCCCGATCCGGCGATTCCAAATTCGGTCTATACGTTTGCCGCCAGTTCTTTTGAACTGACAGGTGCCAATGGCGATAAATTATTTCTTTATAACGGAGGAGGGGCAGGTATTCTTGGCACCAACGAGCATCCTGATTATGTAACGGACTACTGGAAAAGTGTTGCAGTAATCACCGGAGGAACCGGCAGGTTTGAAGGAGCATCCGGTGAATTGCAAATGGACGATTATTGCACGAGTGTTGACGATTACACGCGTCATCACTGGACTGGTGAAATTACCCTGAAAAAAGGGAAAAAGTAAGTTTTATCAAAAATCCACATTGTTTAATTTAAATAATTCGCGTTATGAAAGCACTAAAATTTTTTCTGACAGTTTTTGTCGTGATGACTTTTTTTGCACTTGCTTCCTATTCCCAGGGGAATGTTAAAACAACTTATTATTACAATTCTGGTGAGCTTGTAAGTATTCAACTCCCCGGATTAGCAGAAACAGTTACTGGGTCTTATGCTGGTTACTGGACCGTCTGGTATTTCAAATGGCAGTGGAGAGCAAAGGGTACTTATGTTGGCGACGATTCCGGTACAATTTATTATACCTCTGCAGTTGAAAATTATAATTTTAAAAACTGGATGCCGGGGTCAGTAGAAACAGGCACTGGACGAATGCACATTCAAGACGAATATGGAACAATGTATTACACTTTGCATTACATCAGTCATACAACAATTAATGCAAATGGGGAACTAACTTCAGATGTATCTAAAGAATTTGAATTTATGTTGGAGTAAGTTGACATTCTGAAGGTTCAGTTTACAGTTGACCCCCAGATTACCTCATTTTTATTTATAGATAAAACACTAAAAATCAAAAAGATGAAAACATTCAAGTTACTATTTCAAATTTTAATTTTTACCGGCCTCCTGGCCAGATGCAACAAAACCGGGGAGTTCTTCGAAAATGATACTCCTGAGTTGAAAAAAGCGCAGGTTGAGGTTACTGTGCCATTTGAAGCAAACCTAATTGGCGAATATGTCGGATTCTTTTTCCCGGGTGATGAAGGATTTGATTGTGACGAAACTTTTTATTGCCGTGTTTTGGTTGATGCACAGGGTACAGCTACACACATGGGAAAAATTGAAGCCCATTTTAACTTTTGCGCCTGTGGCCCGGATGATCCTGAAATAGAGGGGACAGACTCCAAATATGGCCCGACTGACCTCTGTTTTATTGCCGCAAACGGCGATAAATTGTTTTTGTCCTGTGGTGGCAGTGTAGTGGATGGAAGATTGCCGCATCACCCCGAAGATGTAAACAGCTACTGGCACGATCCATTTGTTATTACCGGTGGAACCGGCAAATTTGAAGGGGCAACCGGCAACGGCTGGACCGACGATTACAACAGGGATTCCTATCCTGAAAATTCATTTCATCACTGGACAGGAACTATTACATTGAAAAAGGGCAATAAATAATTCTCTGAAAACCGTTCATCCGGAACCCGTAATTCTTTTGATTTAATCCACAGGTTCCGTTGAGTAAATAGGTTTTTCCCCTCCATTCTTTGGTTGCACCGGTTTAAGGTTGATTTGAATGGAGGGGTTTTTAATTACAACCGCCGGAATCTAATCCGCAATAGGTGAAATCTGCTCTTATGTAACAAAATCTCCTGATTCTGCAAAAAACAAATTATGCCACAGATTCACAGATTGCTAATGATTCAACACTTTAAATCTGTGAATCAGTGGCAATTTTCTGGTTCTAAATAAAATTCAAAAAATCAGTCAGTTAAAAATACCGGCCAACACTTCCAAAAAAAATCGTAACTTTTCTTATTAAAAAAGGTAAAAACCAGTGTGTTTAAAAAACCAAAATGGCTGAATCCACCTTAAACGGGCAGGAATTTTCAGAACGGCTAACAAAAATAATTGAAGCCAATTTGAAAAACGAACAGTTTGGAGTTACTCAACTGGTCCATGAAATGAAAATGAGCCATTCCAGCCTGCACCGTGCTGTAAAAAATGCTGCCGGGTTAACCATCAGCCAGTTTATTTGTATGGTGCGGTTAAAAAACGCACAGGAAATTCTGAAACAAAACCCGGCTATCACGGTATCAGAGGTAGCTTATGCCTGTGGATTTCACAGCGTTACTTACTTCAATAAGTGTTTTCACGACTTTTATGGTTTTTCTCCGGGAGAGGCAAAAAAACAAACTGAGCCCAAAAACAATGCACCAAAAACGCCCCTGCCGCTAACAAAACAAAAAAAATGGCTGCTGGCTTCGGTTCTTCTGTCTGCACTTCTGATTATTCTGTTCTTCACCCATGAGCAGTTCAATATTCCTGTTCTTCCTGAAAATAAACCCCTGGAAAAAACCATTGCCGTGCTGCCTTTTAAAAACGACAGCCCCGATTCAACCAACGCTTATTTTATTAACGGACTGATGGAATCCATTCTGAATAACTTGTCAAACATTGAAGATTTGAATGTGCGCTCGCGGACTTCGGTTGAAAAATTCAGGGAGGGCAATAAATCGTTAAAAGAAATTGCAAAGGAACTGAATGTGGATTACCTCGTGGAAGGGAACGGTCAGAAATACGGCGATGAAGTTTTGCTGAACATTCAGTTGATTGAGGCAAATACCGACCGCCATCTGTTTTCCGAACAATACCGGAAAGAAATCAGGGAAGTGAAAGACTTTATTGATTTGCAAAGCGAAATTGCGTTAAACATTGTTTCAAAAATCAATGCAGAATTAAGTCCGGAAGAAGAACAGAATATTAAAGAAATTCCAACCGAAAATATGGCGGCCTATAATTTATACCTCCGGGGTTTAGATTATCTGAGACTGGCAAAACAAAGTCCTCTTTTTCAATTTTCTGAAGATATTTACAAAGCTAAAAGTCTTTTTGAAGATGCCATAAAACTGGACACCACCTTTAGTCTTGCCTATAGCTGGTTAGCTCATATTTACATCGACAATCTCTGGTATTGGGCCGGTGCCAACCTCGCAGACCGATATCTCGACACTGGTATTATACTTGTAAACAATGCATTAAAGTATGATGCAGCAAATGTATTCGCCCAATCAGTAAAGGGAACCTATTACAACTATAAAGGAATGTACAAAGAGGCTGAAGCTATTTTTGAAGATATGGAGCAAAAGCAGCGTGACCTGCCGGGAACCTGGGAAACCCAATTTAATTTTTATCGCCATCAAAATGATATTTATAACGCCATTAAAAGCTTCTACAAATACCTGGAACTGAAAGAGGAAAATTTACCACCTTACATTATTCAAAGTATAACGATGTGCCTTACCAATGCAGGCTTCCCGGAACTCAGGCAAAAATATGCCCGGGAGCTAACCCGGCTATATAATGACTCCGCCGGATATTTAAGATTAATGGGATTAACAGAAATGTATTCCGGCGATTTTGAAACGGCTGACCAATATTACTCACTTGCTTATAAAATGGATTCGCTGGACATTGGGTCCTGGTCGGGTTTAATGTCAAATCATTTGTTCCGCGAAGAATACGCTGACGCTGCGGTTTTCCTTCAGAAAATTGAAAATGCTGGGAATAATCATCAGGTTTCTATTGCAACCCGTTTTTTTGGGGGATATGCCGCGTTGAAAAGTGGCAGAAAAACGGATGCGGAAATTTATTTTAAAAACGAATTAAAAAATTTTTTGAATACCATTGAATTGAACACTCCTGCTGCACAACGCTTTGAATCCCATTTTTTTATTGCAGTTACATATGCGGCCCTGGAAGAAAAAGAAAAAGCGTTGGAATACTTATCAATTCTAAACAATATTGAAAATGTTCCTTATAATTATATCATGGTTCTTCAAAAATGGCCGGGTTTCGAAATTATTCGTGAAGAATCTGAATTCCTGAAATTGGAAAATAACCTGGTAACCAAATACCAAAAAGAACATGAACGGATAGGTAAACTCTTGAAAGAATTGGGAGAAATTGAATCATAAAATACAACAACCTCCCCCTGCAACATAAGTTAAAGAATTGACAAATAATTTAAAGCCTTTGCAACATAAGTGGTTGGTCTTGCATTAGGATGTTCCCGAACTTTAATCCTATTAATCATTTAATTAAAGGAGGAACAAAAAATGAAAACAACAGGAAGTAAAAAAATGGAAGTATGGGCGATTGTGGTTAGCCTGATTTTTACACTGGCTTTTACAACGACCGAAGCCCAGCAAAAATTTAAAATGGCCGGAACGGGAGAATACACCATGATTGAAGGACAGGCATTCAATATTTCTGATGCAGAAGGACACCAGGTGAGATTAAACAAGGCAGAGGGAAACAACCTCAGCACCGGAGAAACCGAATGGATGCACAATGCGCGGGCAATTAACATTTCATTTACCGATGTAACAATGGGAAATGGATTTCATCAGGGGTACGCAACCATTGAAAAAGGTAATGACCGGATTGTTTCACAATGGGAAGGTAAAATGAAAACGGTAATGTCGGATGCGGGAACTCCTTTGACAACATTCGAAGGGAATATGTGGTGGACAGATGCCACCGGAAAATACAAAGATATGCATGGAGTTGCTACTTACAAAGGCCATTTTACTTCAGAAAATACGTATATGGTGGAATGGAAAGGCGAGTACTGGAAAAAAGACAACCAGCAGGCAAAGAAATAATTAAACTGATATTAATTCTTGAGTAGTATTTATGAGGTAAAATTCAATTTAACAACTAAAAACCGAAACACCATGAAAAATTACCACTCGATAATTCAGGTGGTCCTTGTTTTTGTATTAACCGGATTCATTTCAATGGCACAGGAAAATATCATAGCGGAAATAGAAAAAAACGTGGAAATACCTGTTCTGGCAAAAACCATTTTTTACAACCAGTTCAGAGGAACCAACTGTTGTGGTGTGGCCCCTGCCAATGCCAATCCGCCTGTCAATGTATTGCCCGACGAAAACCTGGCCTGGAAAACGGAAATAGCCGACGGTGTGTCTTCACCTTGCATCTGGGAAAATTCTGTTTTTTTGACCGGCTACGAGCCTTTCGATCGGTTGTTAATTACGTATTGTATTGATAAAGAATCAGGTGCTGTTTTATGGGAGAAATCTGTCCTGCCTGATTCCATTGAACCGGTTCACCCGGTTGGCAGCCCGGCTGCTGCAACGCCAACTACCGACGGCAAACATGTGTATGTTTATTTTGGGTCGTACGGAATTATTTGTTACGATTTCGCAGGCAACCTGGTTTGGGAAAAGAAATTACCTGTGCTCAAAACCAGGTATGGGTCGTGTGCATCGCCGGTAATTTTAAAAGGCAAACTGATATTAAACCGATTTGAGGTAGATAATCCGGTGGTTTTGGCACTTGAACCCTCAACGGGAGAAACCATATGGGAAACTAAACTAAGTACAATACCGGGTTTAACTGAGTCCTTGCAGCGGAGTCAGTCCACACCATTGTTATGGAATGATCAGATTATTCTGCACCGCTCACTGGCTTTAATGTCGGTTAATATTGACAATGGTCATGAAAACTGGTCAATTCCTTTGGTAAGTATGGGGTCCAGCACCCCGGTTATTATTGATGACGTGCTTTATGTAAACGGATACTCAAATCTTGGCGAGGCAAGACTTTACGATAAACTCCCTGATTTTATCAGCATGCTTGTAAAATATGACAAAAACCAGGACAGTTTAATGCAATTTCAGGAAATACCTGACGATCTTGCTTTTTTCAGAAGACCAGACCTTGATTTGCCCTTAAAATATGACACATTGTTCTCATGGAACCTCATGGCTCCATCCTTTGATATATCACAGGATAAGGCTTTGAATGAGCAGGAATGGAAAGGGATGGAGCAATTTTGGTCACAATTTTACGCAGAGCATGGTGTTGTAGCTATTGATCTGAAAAATGCAGGAAAGGCTAATGCTTCAGAATATTTGTGGAAAGAAAACGAATACATTGCAGAAATCCCTTCCTTAATTTGCTCCGGCAACCAGGTTTACATGATTTCAAACGGAGGCCTGGTTACCTGCATGAATTCGGAAACCGGAGAGGTTATTTACCGTGAAAAACTGGGGGCTCCCGGAGCCTATATTGCATCTCCTCTGATGGCAAACGGTCATATTTATTTTGTTTCCTATAACGGAACAATTACAGTGGTAAAATCGGGCGATAAACTGAACGTGGTTTCCCAGTGCAACCTGAAAGAAAAAGTGGCCGCCTCGCCGGTAGCTGCCGATAACCAATTGTTTGTGCGCACAACAGAAACGTTGTATGCTTTCGGAAAATAATTACATCAAAAATGAAAGATATAGTATTAATGGCTAAAGCCAGTTTTAGGTGCTACAATTTTTACCCCCGGCTTAAGCCGGAGGCAATGAATCCGACTACATTCGGGGGCTCATTCAGCCATTAAATTATTTCTATATGAAGTGACAATAGTGTTAAAAATTAACCCGATGAGACAATACTATGATACAATCATTTTTTTAATCCTCACCGGGCTGTTTCCCTTTCTTTGTCCGGGGCAAAGCGTTGAACCCTTGTCGAAACAACCACCTTACCAGGTCACCAGAATTTCCGGCGGCATCACTTTCGACGGAATACCCGACGAAGCCGCCTGGGAATCCATTGATGCGTTGCCACTTGTTATGTACAGGCCGGTTTTCGGGGAAGCGCCCTCCGAAAAATCAATCATCAAAATTGCGTACGATGATGAATATTTTTATGCTTCGGCATGGCTTTTTTACCAGAATCCTGAGCAAATAAGGGCAATTGGAAAAAAGAGAGACTACTTGTCTTTTGCGCCCGACTGGTTCGGCTTCACCATGGATTCATTTTACGATAAGGAAAATGCCTTCATTTTTGGTGTCAACTCCAACGGTGCCCGCAATGATGGAGCTATTAAAAATGACTTGCTGATTGGTTCCGATATCAATTTTAGCTGGAACACCTTTTGGGATGTAGAAACAGTGATGCAGAAGGACGGATGGACGGTTGAAGTGCGGGTCCCGTTTTCAAGTCTTCGGTTTCAAACCAGGGAAGGAAAAACACAAATGGGCCTTATTCTGATGCGGTCGGTAGCTGCCAAAAACGAAACCGTAACGTGGCCGCTAATTTCTCCAGATTATATTTATCCCTTCTGGAAACCTTCTCTTGGTGCGCTCGTTGAATTCGAAGGACTGGAGCCCAAAAATCCGCTGTATGTTACGCCTTACGTTACCGCCGGAATCGGACAGATAAACAGCCTGAACGAGCAGGAAACAGGGTACGAAATGAGTTCAACATTTAAAAAAGATGCCGGGCTGGATGTAAAATACAGCCTTACCAACAACCTCACCGCCGACCTCACCATCAACACCGACTTTGCCCAGGTGGAAGCTGACGACCAGGTCATTAACCTCACCCGCTTTTCGCTGTACTTTCCGGAAAAACGGGTCTTTTTCCTGGAAAAAGAAGATGTGTTTGACTTTTCGCTGCTGGGAAACAACAACCTTTTTTACAGCCGCCGCATTGGATTGTACAACGGCAACCCGGTGCGCATTTACGGGGGAGCGCGCCTCACCGGGAGAGCGGGAAAATGGGATGTGGGATTTCTAAATATGCAAACTGAAAAGTATGCAGAAAATCCTTCGGAAAACTTTGGTGCCATCCGCACAAAACGGAAGGTTTTTAATGCTTACTCCTACGTTGGAGGAATGGTTACCAGCCGGCTGGGAACCGACGGTTCTTACAATGTGGCTTATGGAATTGACGGCCTGTTCCGGGTAGCCGGCGATGATTACCTGACCCTGAAATGGGCGCAAACGTTTGAAGACAATGCCGAAAATACATTCTTCGGAACCGATCCTTCCCGGTTTATTTGCAGGTGGCAGCGGCGTAATGAAACCGGATTCGCCTACGATTTAATTTATGGCTGGTCGGGAAAAAGTTTTAATCCCGGAATTGGTTTTGAAGTAAAACAAAATTACCAGGGACCCAATGCCACCGTTCAGTATGGATGGCTGCCCGGTAAAGAATTCTTTTTACGCCACCATAAAATTTCGCTTTCGGGAAACACCTGGTTCAATACCGTTACTGGCGACCATGAAACGACAAATGCTTTGTTGCAGTGGGATTTCAGCGCAAAAAAAGGATATACAGGATACATCAACGCACTTTGGAGTCTGGAATCACTCCCAAACGAACTTATCCTGGGAATGGGAAATAACCAGGACACTGTACCAGCAGGGGAATATTCGTTCACCAACTTCAGCGCCCGATATGAAACTTCATCAGCCCATGCTTTTTCTGCCATATTTTATACCGAAGCCGGTAATTTCTATGATGGCTGGAAATGGACATTCTTCACAAATCCCTACCTGAAAATCGGAACCGATTACGATATCGGGCTCTATTACGGGATTGACAGGGTGAAATTTCCTGAACGCGAAAAGGAATTTACCAACCACATTTTGCGTTTCAGCGGACTGATGACGCTGACCACCAAAACCTCGTTTTCGGCTTTTGTGCAGTACAACACCGCAATCGACGGGGTGATTGGAAATATCCGGTTCCGCTACAACCCACGCGACGGCAACGATTTTTACCTGGTTTACGACGAGCGGGTGCATACCAACCGCACAAGGGAAACTCCTGCACTACCATTTACGGACAGAAGGACTGTATTGTTGAAATATACCTATACGTTCAGATGGTGAGAAGCGAATATAAATATTTATAAACAAGCATCATGAAACAATATTTTAAAGAAAGGATAGAAATGAAAGAATATTCAAAATTATTCAAAATTGCACTACTTGTGCTAGTCCCGATAATTGCACAAAGTCAGGAAATCCAACCTGCAAAAATTATCATAA
>NZ_JAWLCI010000086.1:0-17407 GCF_041687215.1 Mariniphaga sp. | reverse complement strand
AAAACTTTTAAATTAATTTTAATGGAAATGATCCGGTAATTTAAATTTCTTTTTAACTGGATTTATACCGAAAAAAATTACCAAAAAGATGTTTGATAGTTAATAACTAGAAGTTGAAAATTCGGATTTTAGTATAGGATTCTTTTCATTTTCTGAAAACTTTCCAGTTCAATCCATACCCCCCCACAAAAACCAAGGTAAAAATGGCATTGGTAGTTGAAAAAGCCTGCCAGTCAATCCACAAAACCGGAACAAAAAGAATAGCAAGTTGGGCAAAAACATAAAGGAAAAAACCATCGCAGTGCAGTTTCCACATGCGGATTGCCCCGGTTAACGAGATTGCAAATAACGCCATAAGCAACGTAAAATAAACCGGAGAAATGGCGTCTGTGCTGTGCCACGATGAATATTTTATGATGAGTTCCGATGTTTTTTCAAAAAATAGCGCGGCCAGAAAATAACCGATAAAACCAATACTACTGCCAATAAAAGATAACAGGCACAAAGCGCTTAATAACGGGGGACGTTGTTTTGATTTATAAAATTTTCTCAATTTATTTTATGATTTTACGTCAAATATTCTTTACTGAAATTTTGGTATATAAAAGGTTTTATTTTATAAAGAACCTTCATGATTATCTGCAAGTATCCTGTTCAGCAGGCTTTTGCTATAATATCTTTTGTTTTTAAGAAGTTTAACAAAATAGGGTTTTAACTTTTTTATTTGACCCGTTTTTTTTGCAGCAATTAAAATTCCAATTGTACCAATGCACTCAGCCTGAAAGTTTTCAGCTATTTTTCGATCTTTTTTATCATCAATTAGTAAAAAATGGGCATTCAGTTCTCTATATAAGATAACCGATTCAGATTCACCATAATCCATTATAAATGTCAGATTATTAATACTATTTATTTTTCTGACTTTTGTTTTGAAATATTTTTCAATGATATCAAATTCAATGGAATTTTTGTTTTCATTAAGTTCATCCCAAACAGCTTTAGAAATGAATACTTCATCAAACATGGTATCTAATAATTCAAGCTTTTTAATCGCAGCAAGAGAAATAATGGGGCCTGTGTCTGCAATAACGAGTCCTTGTTTGATATTAGAAAAGTTTTTCTGCATCTTTTAAAATATCATCATAGCTTAGAAATGAAATTGGAATTTCATTTTCGGCGAGCCAATTTTCAAATTCGAATTTTTTTAATCCTGCAATTTGAGCTGCTTTTCCAATGGTAACTTTCTGCTGTAAATAAAGTTTTGCGGCAAATAAGACCTTCAGTTGATGTCCCAACTCTTCTTCTGATTCATTTAATGTTAAAAGAATATCAGAAGGAAATTCTATTGAAATGGTCTGAGTATTCATTTCTATATTTTTATTGAAGATTCAAATTTAGCCAAATAAATTCAATTTTAATTGTTCAAAAATAGTTCATTTTTCCCAACAGCATCAACCAATGGCTTTTTTAAAATGTGTTACCTTTGGGCTGAATTTCAAAGTTTATGCACAAATGAAGAGAGATACGCTGGTTTTTGACATCATTCAGAAAGAACGGGAACGTCAGTTGGGGGGAATAGAGTTAATCGCTTCCGAAAATTTTGTGAGCGACCAGGTGCTGGAAGCCATGGGCTCTGTTATGACCAATAAATACGCCGAAGGCTATCCCGGCCGCAGGTATTACGGTGGTTGCCAGTTTGTGGACCAAACAGAACAACTGGCCATCGACCGCATCAAGGAATTGTACGGCGCCGAGTGGGCCAACGTGCAACCGCACTCCGGAGCGCAGGCCAACCAGGCTGTTTTAAGCGTTATCATGAAACCGGGCGATACTTTTTTGGGGCTCGACCTTTCGCACGGCGGCCACCTTTCTCACGGTTCGCCGGTGAATAGCTCGGGTATTCTTTATAATCCGGTTGCCTACAAGGTAAAAGAAGACACCGGATTGGTAGATTACGACGAAATGGAAGCCCTGGCGCTGGAACACAAACCAAAATTGATAATTGGCGGAGCATCGGCTTACAGCCGTGAGTGGGACTACAAACGGATGCGAGAAATTGCCGATAAAGTGGGCGCCCTACTAATGATTGACATGGCTCACCCTGCCGGACTGATTGCCGCTGAACTGTTGGAAAATCCGGTGAAATACGCACATGTTGTAACTTCTACCACCCACAAAACGTTGCGCGGGCCGCGTGGCGGAATCATTTTAATGGGCAAAGACTTTGAAAATCCGTGGGGTGTGAAAACTCCGAAAAGTGTAGTACGCACCATGTCGTCGCTGTTCGATTCGGCTGTTTTTCCCGGGCAGCAGGGCGGGCCGCTGGAGCATGTAATTGCATCAAAAGCAGTTGCATTTGGCGAAGCGCTGGCACCTGAATTTAAAGAGTACCAGAAGCAGGTTCAGAAAAATGCACAGGTTATGGCCAAAGCGTTTATTGAGTTGGGTTACAAAGTTATATCCGGCGGTACCGACAACCATTCCATGCTCATCGACCTGCGAACCAAATTCCCGGGAATTACCGGAAAACAGGTTGAAAATACACTCGTTCAGGCAGATATTACGGTGAATAAAAACATGGTTCCGTTCGACAGCCGTTCGCCATTTCAAACCTCCGGGCTTCGCGTGGGAACACCAGCCATCACGACCCGCGGCGTAAAAGAAAATTTGATGCCGGTTGTTGTTCAGCTAATTGACGACGTAATTTCCAACATTGACGACGAAAAAATGATAAAAGCAGTGGGTGAAAAAGTGCACCAGATGATGAAAGATTATCCACTGTTCGCTTATTAGTTCAGAGCTTAAAGTTGAATGTGTAAACTGTCTGAATGGGCCAAATTACTGAAGTACATTGTTTACTTTAACCTTTGAACAGTAAACGTTAAACTACGGATGGAATGGTACATCATTTTAGCGCTGCTGGGAACCGGACTGGTTGCCGGTTTTATTAACACAACTGCTGGTGGCGGTTCGGTGCTTACACTTCCGCTTCTAATGTTTTTAGGACTTCCGGCCAATGTAGCCAATGGAACCAACCGGATTGGGATTTTGTTCCAAAGTATTATCGGGGTAGTTATATTCAAACAAAAGAAAGTATTTCAGCTTTCTTCTGATATCCGGCTTGTAATTCCTGCCATTATTGGTTCTGTTGCAGGGGCTTTAATCGCCGTTGAAATTAACGTGGAACTGCTTGAAAAAATTATTGCCGGTTTAATGGTGGTGATGCTTCTTCTGGTGGTTTTAAAACCAGGAGCGTGGATTGCTGAACATGCAGAAAAGGTAAACCCCAAACCAACCGTGTGGCAATACGCACTATTCTTTTTTATTGGAGTTTACGGAGGTTTTATTCAGATGGGAGTTGGGTTTTTTCTGCTGGCAGGGCTTGTACTCGGGTGTGGATACAACCTTGTAAAAGCCAATGCAGTAAAAGTTTTTATTGTGTTGATTTATACCATCTTTATTATCGGGATTTTTATGGCTTACGGACAGGCAAACTGGCTGGCCGGACTTATCCTTTCAGCAGGAAACATGGCCGGCGCCTGGTTGGGCGTTCATTTTACTGTAAAAGGGGGAGCAAAATATGTGCGATTCGTATTAATTTTTGCACTTATTTTGGTTATTCTGAATTTGTTTGGAGTTTTTGGGTAGGAAGGGGGAAGTCGGAAGTCGGAAGTCCGAAACCCGGAGACGGAAGAAGGAAGATGGAAATCCGATGACTGATGACCAATAACCTGAAACTTGTCTTATGATGCAAAAAGATAAAATAGCAGTGACTGTGGTAACCGGCTTTCTTGGGTCCGGGAAAACTACATTTATCAATTATTTGCTGAAAAGGTATCCAGAGGTACAATTTGCGCTGGTAGAGAATGAATTCGGAGATATAGCCATTGATACCAAACTGATAAAAGGGGTGGACACCAGTCAGCTTTTCGAATTAAAACAGGGTTGCATTTGCTGCACCATTACCAATGAATATGAATTGGTTTTGCAGGAACTGGCCGAACGTTTTCCGCATGTGCAGCACCTGCTGATTGAAACAACTGGAATTGCCGACCCGTCAGGTGTAATTCGTCCGTTTTTCCGGGAAGAACAGTTGAAAGAACTTTACACTTTTAATGGAACTATTTGCATTTTGGATGCACAGAATTACGAATCTCAGCCTGAACCCGAAATTTCCCTGAAACAGCTTTCCTTAGCGGATGATGTGGTGGTCACCAAATCGGAAAAATTTCAACCAGCAGAAAGAGAAAAGGTTAAAAAAGAGACTGAAAAAACGAATCCGCTTGCCCGTTTTTGGTTTTCGGAGAATGGGAAAACGGATGGTTTAGATTTATTTTCCATTCAAAAACAAAACAGATTTTTTGTTGACCGCGGATCGGCTCATTTGCATGCTGGCATTCAAACCAAAACACTCAGTTTTTCTGTTCCTGTAAACCGCAAGGAATTCACCCGTTGGCTGGCCTACAATCTGGATGTTTACAAAAACGAAATATACCGGGTGAAAGGAATTCTCTGTTTCGAAAACGAACCGTTTGAATTTATTCTTCAGGGAGTTGGCGGAAATTTCGAAATAACAGAAGGAGAAAATCTTGTGATGGAGCATAAAAGTACGCTGGTTTTTATTGGAAAACTTGACAATCTTCCTCTGGAGAATTTCATCCCATAACCGTAATCCAAAGTGGAATAACAAAAATGGAAAGCAATGTTCCCAAAACCACAATTCGGGCAAAAAGTTTGGTTTCCAGATGATATTGAACCGATAAAGCGTAGGGTGTAAGACCAAGTGGCATAGCAGCATCCAAAACTGTTGATTTCAATTGGTCGGTTGGCAGGCTGGAAAACCGCAGCAATCCATAAAAAATGGCCGGAAGCAAAAACATGGTAACTACTGTGAAAACAGTTACCTGAATCCATTCGCGTGGTTTTCCAAAATCCTGAAGGCCAAGAAAAATACCCAAAGAAAACAAAACCACTGCCGTAACCGAGCCCGAAAAAAGGCGAAGTGTTTGTTCGGCAAATGATGGCAGGGAAATTCCAAACGACACGATGGCAATACCTGCAAAAACCGAAATGAGCAGCGGATTCCCAATCAAATTTAATCCCACTTTTTTCAGACTGAATTTTTCATGTCCGTGGGCTTCGATCAAAATTAATCCCAGCGTTAACAACCAAAAAATATAGACTGCTGATAGCAGGGCTGCAACCGGGAGAATTTCGTCACCAAATGCGCTGGCCAATATCGGAATACCAAGGTAAGCAATGTTCCGGAAAGGTAAAATCAGAAACAGGGAACGTTTCATTTTACCGGAAAAACCAAACAACGCAGCCACAGGATAAACCAGTAATAAAAGGGCAACGATGTATGCAGAATTAATCAAAATCAAAGGAAAATATGTTTTTAGCTCGCCCTCGAGGTGCAGCATTGAAACGATAACCAGTGCGGGAAAACCAATGATCAGCGCATATTTATTCAGGATTTCAACCCAGGTTTGCGAAGCCATTTTAAGGCGTGCGAATAGTGTTCCGGTTAAAATAACCAGAAACAGTGGCAAAACTGTTTCAAATGCAACTATAAATGTATCCATTCGCCGTATTTGATGTGCGGCCGCACGTCGGTGACCATCATTCCTGCTTTTTTTGCGGCTGCAATTCCCAGGTCGCCATCTTCAAAAACCTGACATTTTTCTGGTTCCACGCCCATTAGTTCCGCACATTTCAGAAAAGTATCGGGATTGGGTTTATGTTTCGTTACATCATCGGCCGAAACGATGGCATCGAAATAGTGTGCAATTTGAAGTTCACCAAGCTGCACTTCGGCACTTTTTCGACTGGCGCCAGTTCCTACAGCCATGGGTAGTTTTCCGTGGTATTCTTTTACAATGGAGATGATTTCCAGAACCGGTTCCAGTAATTGTGCAGAATTCCAGAAGTTTCGTTGTTTAAGCTTTACAAGCTCTTCCGGATTAGCAGACAGATTGTATTTTTCCACAATATGTTTGGCAAATTCAATGGTTGGCCTTCCAGTCATTTCGTGTACAATTTGCGGGTCGAATTTAAATCCGTATTGTTCGCCAACCTTGTTCCAGGTTGCCACATGCACCGGCAACGAGTTGGAAAGTGTTCCGTCGAGGTCAAATATCAAAGCCCTGGCATCAGGGTGAACATGTAATCCCATATCTTCATATTTTCGGCAAAAGTAATATTTCACAGACGATTGCTGATGGAAAAGCGGTGAATTAGGGTGAAGATTAAAGATTGGTTAAAGGAGAATTATCTCTCCGAAATTTCCATAACCACAATCTCAGATCGACTATTTGTGCGGATGGGCGGGCCCCAGGTTCCAAAACCGGAAGAAACATAAAAATGGGTATTTTTTATTTTGCCGTATCCTTTGCTGATTTCGAACATAGCACCGGTAATATAATTAAACGGCCACATTTGCCCGTTGTGGGTGTGCCCCGAAACCTGCAAATCCACGCTGTGTTCAGCAACTTCAACCAGTTTGTAAGGTTGGTGGTCGAGCATTAAAACTGGTTTTTCCAAATTTACTCCGGACAAAAGTTCTTTCAAAGTTTTTCGCGGTTTACCATACATGCGTTCTGCTGTAATATCTTCGCGGCCAATAATGGCAATTCCATTGGGGAGAATTGCAACACTGTCGCGCAACACGGTAATGTTGTGGTTTTCCAAATATTCGTGGGCTGCGGTTGCATTGCCATAAAATTCATGATTCCCCAAAACGGCAAAAACACCATGTTTTGCACGGAGATTTTTCAGCAAATCGCCCATATTTTTTTGAATTACCGGCCCCAAATCTTCATCGAAAACATCGCCGGCGAGCAGCACCAAATCAGCGTTTTCGTTGTTCACAAGCTGAACCATTTTGTTAAGCTTCCCGTTGGAAATCATCATTCCCAGATGAATATCGGAAACCAGCACAACCTTTTGATTCCCATCAGGAACTGTTTTGTCTATTTGAAAGGAAATCCGGTTTACAGTTGGAATCCGGGCGCTCAAATAGCCTCCAATCAAAATGATTGCTGAAATTGAGTAGACCATAAAAACAGCAGTTCTACCTTTTTCGCTGGCCCATGAAAACCTGAAAAAATCTGTCAGGTTAAAAAGGCTGTTTACTCCGCGAAGAATATCCGCCAGTAAAAACAACAAAGTGAGATAAACCATGGCTCCCAGCCACCAGGAACCAACTTTTACAAACGGTTCGGCAAGTGCCATGGCTCCGGCACGCTCAGTAAAACGTCCAATTATATAAGAAAAAGCTACCAGCCAAAATAAAATGGAAGCAATCCACCAGGTATTATTCCCATCAGGAAATATCGCTTTTGTCCGCCAAAAAATATACAGGTTTACCAACAGGTTTACCGCGAAAACTATAACAAAAAATATCATATATGTTTTACCTTTCATTTTTGATTTGTTAAACATTTAAACCAAAAATTATAACAAAGGTTTAGCTTGTTTTTTAGAATATATTTAAGTTGAAAAATAAAATGGATAATTGGTTGATACAGATTAATAAAAGCGGTTATCAGATTTAAAATCCTTCAGGCTAATATTGTGTTTCATCCAGCCGGTCTTTTCAACTTCATAAACATCAAATGCCGGAATAAAAGGTTTAATATCGAGAAGCGGTGTTCCGTCCAACATATCCACATTTTCAATTTCCAGGATATTATCTGAGATACGTTTAAGTTTAACTACTGAAATACCAATTGGATTTGGTCTTTTAGGGGCTCTTGTGGAAAATACACCATGAGCTTTATCGTCTAAAAACGGGGTAACCTGCAAATCGAACCCATCAGACTTATCAAAATGATAAATAAGAATTACATGCGAAAAACCGTCCAGGTCCAGCAGCCCTTCAGTAAATTCCCTCTTCAATTCAACTGTTCCTCTGATTCCTGCCGCTCCGGCTGGCTGAATGGGCATTCCATTTTTCGTTTTGAACGGCGTACGTATTGTTCCGATTGGCGTGTATTCAATATTCATTATGATTTGAACTTTTGATTTGAACGTTTTAAACACAGCTAATATCGCAGTTTTAGCCAGATTTATATAACAATACCAGAACTGTTTTTCCTGATTTTTTGCTTTTATTCTTTTCTGGTTTAAATAAATTTCCGATTTTGCGCACCATTTTGATTTTTTACATAAAAGACAGTAAAGAAAACATTTATGGCAAAACAGAACGAAAAACAGCAAGCTGATTTACAACCAAAAAGCACAGGAGTGCTAAAATGGATTGAACTTTTGGGGAACAAGCTGCCTCATCCGTTTTGGTTGTTTGTCTGGATAATCGGATTTATTATTGTTCTCAGCGCACTAACAGCGTTTATCGGAATTAGCGCGGTTGATCCGGGAACCGGAGAAGTCGTCAAACCTCAAAACCTGATTTCGGGTTGGGGATTGCGACGGTTTCTGGAAGAGATGGTAACAAACTTTGCCCATTTTGCGCCATTTGGTTTGGTATTGGTTATGTTAATGGGAGTTTCGGTAGCCGAACGCAGCGGATTGCTCACCATTATTTTACGTACCATGGCATTTGCTGTTCCGCGAAAAATTGTTTTGCCTGTAATTTTTATAATCGGTGCCTGTGGTAACATTGGTTCCGATGCCGGTGTGGTGATTGTTCCGCCCATTGCGGCACTTATTTTTGCCCAGATGGGACTGCACCCGATTGCCGGGCTAATTGCCGGTTATGCCGGTGCAACTGCCGGTTTTACGGCCAATTTTTTTATTGCCGGAACAGATGTTCTGCTGGCAGGAATCAGTACCGAAGTGGTTCAGCAAATCGATCCTTCCATTGAAGTGAGTGCCACTGCCAACTGGTATTTTATGATTGTTTCTACCTTGTTGCTTGGTGTGGGCGGCGCTTTTGTGGCCTCCCGGTTTACCATTCCCCGCACCCGTGGTTTTACCATTGGAGACAACTCAATAGAATCGTATGATGAGGCGCCAAAACTTACGGCAACAGAAAAAAAAGCATTGCGTTATGCCGGTTTGTCTTTGCTGGTTTTTACTGCAATTATACTGGTGCTTTTGATACCTGCCAATGCACCGTTGCGTAACCAGGAAACCGGAGGAATAGTTCCTTCGCCGTTTTTACGTGGGCTGGTGCCCATCCTGTTTTTCTTTTTTGCCATTCCGGGATACGTTTATGGGAAAATTACCGGCAGCATTAAAAAGCCTGACGATTTGCTTCAGTTTATGGAACAGGGAATGAAAGACCTTTCTGGTTACATTGTGCTGATGCTGGTTGTGGCGCAGTTTATCAATCTGTTTAGCTGGAGCCGGCTCGATACTATTTTGGCAATAAACGGCGCTGAGTTTCTTAAATCAACCGGATTAACCGGTCCGCTCATGTTTACCATGTACATGACTTTAGTTGCCTTTCTGAATATTTTTATAGGCAGCGGTTCGGCTAAATGGGCCATTTTTGCGCCAATTTTTATCCCCATGCTTTCACAGTTGGGTTACAGCGCGGCTTTCATTCAATTAATGTACCGCGTTGGCGATTCAATAACTAATTCCATCAGCCCGTTGTATGTCTATTTTCCGCTACTCATCGGATGGGTAAGAAAATACGATAAAAGTGTTGGAATTGGAACAATTCTGTCGTTACTCGTCCCTTACGCCGTAGTTCTATTTGTAATGTGGGTTGTGTTGCTTTTTATCTGGTTCTGGCTCGATTTACCCATTGGAGTGGGCGAAGGAATTTTTGTATAAGATTCTATTTTTCATGTATTTATTGTTTTAGCTGAATATTACGCAGTGCTGCAGTGGTTACCCACGAACAAATTCCAAAGGGTTTGGAAAGGTTTACTTCGGGCCTGATGGAAAGTTTTCTGCCGGTAAAGTTGAAATCAACAATTTGTTCGCCATCAATCCATGCTTCAATTTTTTCTTCCGATACTTTCAGGTGAATTTTGTACCAGGTGTTTTGTTCAAACTTTTTCAGGGTACGTGTTTCATTGTCCGATGCATCCAGTCCGTCAATACTGCTCAGGCCAACCACCGGACCTCCCCAACCGCCAACAATAAAGGAGCAAAACGATTCACCAACTGGAAAAGTCATTCCGCAGAAAAAATCGTTGCCAGACACTTTTTTGGCCTCCAGTTTTACTTCGTAATTCATTTTCGGGAAATCACCTTTCCAGGTTACTCCCGAACAACCATCGCCCATGCCCAACACAATGTTTCCATCAGAAACCTGCACCGGCCCCTGGGTGCCGAACTGGGTAACTTCCCACCCGTTAAGTGTTTCGCCATCAAAAAGTAATGTCCAACCCGGATCGGCACTTTTGGGTTGTGTTTTTTTTGTTTCCTGTTTTCCGGAACTATTTCCACAACCCGCAGAAATTAAAAGGATTGTAAAATAAAGGATTGCAAGAATTCTGGTAAATGCAGAAGATAGTTTAGCCATTGTTTTAAACTTTTGCTTTTTAAATTTATGGCAAGTTAGCCTATCTTTTCATAAATAACAACGAATTGAACTTTTTTGATAACCTTTTTCCTTTTACCTTTATAGCTATGAATGAATACTTAAACAGGCAACTGGATCAGATTAGCAAACTCATTTCAGGGCTGAAAGGGGCAAATGTTGATTTGGAAAAGTTAACAGAACTCGACAAATCGCTTGAAATGCTGAGCCACCGGATTAAAACTGCGCGTTTGGAAGAGCAGGAAGAAGAACTGGATTTTTCCGACCAGGGGTTAAAACAGGATGCGATGTTCTATTTTAACAGGCAATATGAGGTTATTCGTTTTATAGGTTCGTTTGAAAATATTTTCGGAACCCGAAAAATGGATTTATTGCCTGCTGTGAATTCTTTTTTTTCGAAGCCGAAATTTGACGAGTTCAGGCAAAAAACAGAATTGTTGTTGAAATCCGGAGAGCCACAATCTTTTCATTCAGAAATCATTTCGAAAAACGGGCTAAAATTGCCCGTGCGTTTTTTGCTTGAGAAAATTACAGTGGGGAAAGCATCTGAAATTATTTCTGCCGGATTGGTATTTTCCTTGCAAACCCCTTCTGAACTGGAGGATTATCGCGAGATTCTGATTGAAAATCTTCCTGGAATGGATGTATATCTTTTCGATACCAAATTCAGGCATGTGCTGGCCGGCGGTCGCGAAAAGGAGCGGTTAGGCCTTACAAATGCCGATTTTACCGGAAAATCCCTATTCGAAGTTTTCGATGAAAAAACACAAAAACGACTTTTCCCTTTTTACAGAAACGCGCTCGACGGAAAAATTTCGGAAGGTGAAGTCCGCATTAAAAAACACATTTATTACATTAGTGCAACTCCTGTGCAAGGCATTGATATGGAGGTTGTTGGCGGTGCGCTAATTCTTCAGGATGTTACCAAAGAGAAGGAGATTGAAAAAAAACTTGTAAAAGCCAAAAGTCTGGCAGAAGAAGCCGATAAAGCCAAGTCAGTTTTCTTGGCCAGCATGAGTCACGAAATCAGAACTCCGCTAAACGCTATAATTGGTTTTACCGGACTGCTCAACAAAACAGAATTGTCACCCAAACAAAAAAAATTCAGCCATCTGATTCAGCAATCGTCAGAGCACCTACTCTCGCTGGTAAACGATGTTCTGTTTCTGTTTAAACTTGAAATGGGCAGGGTTTACATGGAAGAAGTTCCTTTTAATTCTCATGATTTGGTTCGGAATGTTTATGATTCGATGTTGTTCCGTGCAAGAGAAAGCCGGCTTGAATTTGAATATTACATCGAAAACAATGTTCCTGAGGTATTGGTTGGCGATCCGTTTCGTATTAAACAAATTTTGATGAATCTGACCGGAAATGCCATAAAGTTTACAGATGAAGGGAAAGTTTCAATCCGGGTTTTTCGCGAAAGGGACACAACTAAAAAGGTTTTTCTTCGGTTTGATGTGGAAGACACCGGAATTGGAATTTCCAAAGATGACCTGGATAAAATATTCGATGAATTTACCCAGTCGCAACTTGGAAGCGAAAAAAAAAGAAAGGGAGCTGGCCTGGGATTAACCATTGTGAGAAAATTAGTTGATTTGCTGAATGGAAGGCTGCATGTGGAAAGCAACCTTGGTACCGGCTCGAAATTTACTGTTGTTATTCCGTTCGAAAAAACTGAATCTGTTATTTCTGTTCAGGATGAAAAAAATTATGGAGTTGATTTTGACCTGCTGAAAGGAAAGCGCATTTTGTATGCCGATGACGACGAGCACAATATTTTACTGGGCGAATCCATTTTGAAAGATTGGAATGTGTCATTCGAACTGGCATATGACGGGAATGAAGCGCTTGACTTGCTGCGGAGTGAAAAATTTGATATGGTTTTGCTCGATATTCAAATGCCCGGGTTTTCGGGGGTTGAAGTGCTGAAACAGGTAAAGGAAGATTCCAAAAATCCAAATAGTCATACAAAAATGCTGGCAGTTACCGCAAATATTATGGAAAGTGATATTCAAAAATACATGAACAGCGGATTTGACGGATATATTTTGAAACCTTTCAGGGAGGAAGAGTTATACAATAAAATTTGCAATTTGCTGAACATGGAACATACATTGCCCAAAAAAGTTACCAGCCCTTTTTTACGTGAAAATAAAATATTAAAAACCGATGGTTTCGATACTTCCATGCTAATGCAAACAGCAGGTGGGGACCTGGCTTTTTTCAACCAAATGATTGATACTTTTATTGAAGGAGCCAAAGATGCTTCTGCCACATTCAGAGAAGCGGTGAAAAACGAAAGCTGGAAAGAAATTGGGAAAAAAGCTCATAAGGTTATTCCGTCCTTCAGGTATTTTGGACTGGTGCCGTTGGTAAATAATCTGGTAAAACTCGAAGAACTTACACTTCGTCAAAAAAATTATGAACCTGTGAAAAAGCTGGCACTTAAAACAGCGGATGAAATTGACAAATCAATTCGTTTGGCTGAAAATATCAAAATTCCGGAAGGTGGCAACTGAATCTGCAAAGTTTTAGTTAGTTTTGTTTAAACGGCAGAAACCAATGGCAGGAATTCTCATAATTGACGACGACACATTTATTTGTAAAACCATCCAGAAACAACTTGTTAACAAAGGGTTTCAGGCAGATGTTGCATTTTCAGGAAATGCCGGTCTGAAGTTGTTGAAAAAGAAAACTTTCGATCTTATTTTGTGCGATTTCAGATTGCCCGATAAAGACGGAATGGAAATTCTGAAGGAAGTAAAACGGATGAATATTCAAAGTCCGGTTGTTATTATAACTGCTTATGCCGACGTTCGCATGGCTGTAAAGCTCATGAAACAAGGAGCTTATGATTATATGACCAAACCGCTGCAGCACGAGGAAATAGTAAGCCTTGCACGAAAACTTTCAGGAGATGTTAAAACCCCTTCCGAACCTGAATTTGACAATGAATTTTTGATGGGCGAAAGCCCGGTTTTCAAACAGGCAGTAAAATTTGCCGCTAAAGTTGCGCCCACAGGAATGTCGGTTCTAATTGAAGGTGAAACTGGTACAGGAAAAGAGTTTGTTGCGCGGTTTATTCACCAAAACAGCAGCCGAAATAAAAAACCGTTTGTTGCCGTCGATTGTGGCGCCATTCCCAAAGAACTGGCAGGAAGTGAACTGTTTGGGCACATAAAAGGTTCGTTTACAGGAGCGCTTGAGAATAAAACCGGCGTTTTTCAGCAGGCCCATGGCGGAACACTGTTTCTCGATGAAATTGGAAACCTGAGTTACAGTGTGCAGGTTCAGTTGCTCAGGGTTTTGCAGGAAAAAACGGTAACACGCATAGGCGATAACAAACCTGTGAAAGTGGATGTGCGGGTGATTACCGCCACCAACGAGAATTTAAGTGAACAGGTTGAAAAAAACCTTTTCAGAGAAGATTTGCTGCATAGAATTAACGAATTTAAGATAGTACTTCCGCCCTTGCGTAAACGTCCTGAAGACATTGTTTTCTTTGCCAGTCATTTCAGAGAAAAAGCCAACAATGAATTAGGGATGAAGGTTATTGGTTTTTCTGATGAAGTGATTGAAATTTTTCAGAAATATGAATGGCCTGGCAATATCAGGGAATTGAAAAATGTGATTAAAAGAGCGGTATTACTTTCACCCAACGAAATTCTTACGTCGGAAAACCTGCCAGGTGAAATTGTTCAATATTCAGCCAATCCTGATTTTCAAGGATCAAACATTAAAATAGAAAAGAACCAGCAAACATTGAAAAATGTTGCATCGGGTGCTGAAAAGGGATTAATTATTAAAGCCATTGAAGATGCCGGTTACAATAAATCCAAAGCAGCCAGAAAACTTCAAATCGACAGAAAAACCCTGTACAACAAAATAAAACAATATGGCATTGATATTTAAATCTGAATCTCATGCCCTTTTCGGGTACTTTGTTTTTTTGGAATAAAAATTGAATTTCTCTTTTCATAAATCAAGTTGTGATGAAACAAAAGAAAAAAAATGTATTATGCATCGACTCCGACCCGAATTTTCTTAATCATCAGCAAAAAACCTTAAGCGACAAAAATTTAGAACACTGTTTTTTTGGATTTAATGATTTTTGGGGTGCTTATCATTTTCTTGAAAAACAAATAATTACACAGAATGAAAAGTTGCATTACATATTACTCGATGAAAAAAGCATGGGCCGTCAGTTATTATCATCGCTCGAAAAAATATCGTCATTAAAAAATTACATGAAAAAGCCTGAAGTAATTGTTTGTACCTGTGAAAACAACAACGATTTACGGAATAAAGTCATGCAGTTTTCTGTGGTAAGCTCCTTTTTGGTGAAACCCCTTCCACATAACTATATTGAATTTCTGATTACAGGTCAATCAGCATAAAATGCTGCTTCACGCGTGTAGAATTACCCAGTTTTCCCTCTACACATTGGGGAAATGCTTCCGCAATAATTTATTCTAATCCTGAACCCCATCCGTGTAAATAACTAATATTTAATGTGTTCGTTTTTGTTTTGCCGGCTTGGAGGATACTGGAACACTTTTTTCACTGTTGTGTGCGAGATAAAAAATTATTTATTAACAATTTAAAATTTAAAACCATGAATAAAGGAACAAGAAACGCATTACTGGGATTTATTGCAGGCGCTGCAGCAGGAGCTTTAGCCGGAGTTTTACTTGCACCCGATAAGGGAGAAAAAACCCGCAAAGACATTTCAAAAAAAGTAAAAAATGTATCGAAAGACATTACCGAAACATTGAGTGAAAAAGTAGATCACCTGAAAGACCAGGTTAACGAAGTGGTTACCGAAATGCGGGGAAAAGCTAAAGAAGCCGAAGCGAAAGTAAAAGAAAAAGTAAAAGAAAAAGCTTCTGCACAAACAGCCTGATGTAATAATTGCCAGTAACCATACTTATTAACACTTAATTATTTTTTGAGCAATGAGCAAAGATTTAACAAAAAATTTGGGCGAACTCAATGGATCGGTAAAAAGTTACGTGCAGGCTAAAATCGATTTGGTGAAACTCCGTTTTTTGGAGAAAACCACACGTTTTACCTCCTATCTTTTTACATTTCTGGTTGTGTTAATGTTTTTAATGTTGGTTATTGGTTTTGCAGCCACCGCATTTGCCGTATGGTATGGCGAAACATATAATAATTATGTAGCCGGTTTGCTCATTGCCGGAGGCGTTCTCATTCTTCTGGCGTTTATTTTTATCCTCTTCCGAAAACAAATTGTAACCACTTCGGTTTTGAAAAATTTCTCGGAAATATTATTTGAAGATGACGATGAAGAAAAACAAAATTAGAATGAAAGCACTGAAAAATATGCGGGAACTGCAACTGATGAAGCAAAAGCTGGAATATCAGGAAAGGTTATACGAAAAAGAAATTGCAGGTTCTACTGCCGATATAGTTGACAATTTAACCGACAAGTTACGCGATCTGGCATTTCAGTTTGGGTCACACCTGATACTCCAGCTTATTCACGGAAAGCGAAAGTAGAACTGATTTAGATTTTTTTAATTAGAAGCTGCATTGGAAATGAAAACAAACTTATTACTGCTCGACTCTTATAAAAATATGGAAGACCTGATTGCCTATGCTTTTTCATTCAGCAACCGGTCGAAAAGGAGTCTTAAGATTGTATATGTTTTCGATTTCGACTGGATGCGGCAATCGTTTATGGTAGGGTCATCGGGCCCTGCAGATCCGGCCCTGGTTGCCGTTGAAAAAAATGCCGAAAAGGAGTTTGAAGTTGCCGAAACGAAAATACGCGAAGTGGCTGACGACTACATAAAAAAACACACGGTAAAAGTACCTTTCGAGTTAAAAATAACGGAAATAAACCGTGTAGATGTTGTAGAAGAGGAATTGGATCGTTCTTCCGATTTAATTTTGCTCATCAGTAATCATCAAAGTTATTCCGAGGCAACCGGAGGTTTGGTTGGTTATCCCAATCTTATCGAAAATGTAAGTTGCCCGGTGTATGTAATCCCTGAAAATTCAAGGCATTCCGTTTTAAAGGAAGTTTTGTTTGCAACCGATTTTCATCAGGAAGATTTAAAAAATATCAAACATTTAGTTGAATTATTAAAGTATTCTGAAGGGACAAGAATTACCATTTTACACAATGAAAAAGATTTTGGTTTCGATGAAAAATTGAAATGGTTGGGTTTCAGAGAATGGATTCAACAAGAAGTGGAACATGAAAATCTGGTATTTAGTTTAAAATCTCAAAAAGACATCATTTCGGCCATTGAGGAACTTTCGAATGAAACAGATCCTGATTTACTTGTTTTGCTGAAAGAAAAAAGAGGTTTTTTTGAAGAAATTTTTTCTTCTAGCGATACCAGAAATGTCCTTACCCATTTTCATAAACCGGTTTTGGTTTATCATCAAGATTAGAATTTATAACTTGTTGGTTTTGCAAACCGGCCTGGCTTTTAAAACAGTTTCAGACCGGTTATTTTTTTACCGAAAAGATATTTTTGCCTGAAAAAAGATTTTGGTAATGAAAAAACAATTAATACATTTGCACGCACAAAAAAACAGTCGTTCTTAAAAAGTTTGAAAAACAAAGGAAGCTTAACTTTCTTAAGAAAGTATTTGGCAGCTTTTCCACAAGATAATGCATGGTGAGTAAGTAATCCTCCAACTGACGGATACTGAACTTACCATACGTATTAAAAAATAGTTAAAGGTGAGATGGGTGAGTGGCTGATCCGCCTGTCGGCGGATGCTAAACTGACCGTACGTTCTTTAAAAATAGTAAAAAAGGTGAGGTGGGTGAGTGGCTGAAACCAGCAGTTTGCTAAACTGCCGTACGGGTAACCGTACCGGGGGTTCGAATCCCCCCCTCACCGCTTTAAATAATTTCGGGGTATAGCGCAGTCCGGTTAGCGCACCTGCTTTGGGAGCAGGGGGTCG
>NZ_JAWLCI010000085.1:0-19117 GCF_041687215.1 Mariniphaga sp. | reverse complement strand
ATACCTCATCATACAATTGTAGCACCGAAAATGGAAAATTTACGAACCGTAATTTTCCAAAATATTGCAATATTTGTGTTTATGAATTAATCAGGCTAAGTTGATATGATAAAACAATAATCAAATCTTTTATGTCTTTTTCTTGTACATCAACACCTCCTTTCGTTAACAACAAAGCAAAATCGCCTAAAGCAAAAGATGTTGCCGAGTCTGAGCCTTCATGTTGAGCTGAGTTAAGAAGGTTGATATTGACATCAGCCCCATTTGACGTAACTTTTGCCAAGTAATCGTCGCTGTTATTGAAAAATCCGTAAATGTAAATTTTTAGGAAGTCAACCATCCTGTTTTGCGCAAAGTATGGAAAACATTCTTTTGATATTTCAAAATTCATTACGTGAGTTTTCCCATCCAATGGATGAAACATCTTGTGCCATTCACCCTGGAACTCATGCCGCAAACTGAACATCCTAGTCAGTTCAATTCCGCTTGATGTTTCGGTTGGAGCACCAGTAGACTCAATTAACGACTTCAAGTATCCTATCACAAGTTTTTTGAAAGAGCCAGAATCTTCTGTTTTGGAAGGGCCAGAATCTTCACGGGCAGTGTAGCGCATTGTTATGATAATATCGCGGATTGTATTGTAGTCAAACATTCTTAATTTTTTTTCTGTGTTTAATTCCAATCGCCATTCGCCAAATGCGCCACAACCTTCAAACGGCAGGTATCGCTCATCCCGGAAATTAAATTCAAAAACTCCACTGTCGTTTTGGGCATTGCTGGTAGCAATAGAATGTGTTTCCTTAGTAACATGGCGGAAACGGATATCTGCTGAATAATCACTCGATTCGTAAGTTGCGCCCGAGGTATCTATACGTGTGGTATGCTTTAACAACCGAAGAGTTGCATTTATGCTTGTATAAGGTCCGACGACACATGGTATGCTAAGCGAAACTGATTTTATACGCCGGAAATAATGACCCTGGAAGTCGAGATCGAAAAGTGCCTCAGGAAGAATAAAAGTACAGGTGCCATTGTTCCGCAAATCGAGAATGGCTTGTGGATTCAATAACATCAACGAAATATTTTTTGTCAGTTCTAATTCCCTTGCGTTATTATCATAATATGAAGTCTCCATCCTGCGTAAATCATATTGCAGTTTTTCGGCGCTCAACAAGCCTTTCTTCAGACTATCCCAATATCCAAACTTTACAAATGAGGTGTTATTATACTCACCTAATTCATATTGATAACATTTTTCAGCTTTTTTTGCCAGATCGTATGCAAGTTGGTAACTCTGGAAGTAGACCGTAGAAATTTGTCCGATCATCCAGTCGTACAATTGCTGGTTGGTAAATTTGTTACGCATAAACGCGTCGGCTTCTTCATTGTTTTCAATTTGTAATTTTTGGTTTTGCAAATCTTTTTCTGCAATATCCAGTTTAATCTCTGCTGAAAGTATTTGTTTATCCAGTTGTTCTAATTCTTTTGAGGCGGTACTCGTTTGAAATTTCCAATCGTCCATTCTTCTAGTGTATCCACCTAGAGTGGAGGACATAATCCCCTGTGCAGTATTAATACTTGCAAAAATACCCATATAGGTACTTATTGCTCTCATCATTTCACCCAAATTATGCCCTCCCCAAGTGGCTCCCATAGAAAACGGTGAGCCTAATTTAAAATTAGGGATAGCACTGAGTACTCCGCCAATTGTATTTAATTCGCCCTGAACCAGTGATAAGATCATCCCTATTTGAATACTGTTTAAATGTTGTTTTTCATGATCATTCATATAGGGACGTGAATTGTAATACTCGTATTTTAATTGGGTTAATTCCTTTAATTTCTTAACGCTTGCTAATGATTCTTTAGCATCGTCAACCTGTTTTTCTTTCACCGTCAAAACAGCGTTTAGCACTTTCTGCTCATGGGCTGATCTTAGCAATGACAATGCTTCTTCATCACGTTTTTCCAAGGCCTGTAATAAAGCCGATCCAAGCGATTTTACTTCGTTTGTAATCTCAATGGCTTTTTGCAGAATGAAGTTAAAACGATAATTGGGCAATTCAGCATTCATATCGCTCAAAATACTGCTCAAATCCATTCCGGCCGCTGCTGCACGTACCAACATTGCAGGATCAATAGGTGGTTGAAATAAAGGAAGTGTGCGTACCACTCCTTCAATATTCATGCTATTTCGAATCTTGAATAATCGGTCCGCAACAGTATCCCAATATTTCATCAAAAATTCATTGCGTGGCACACAGAAATAGAACATTTGACCAAGTGCATTAGGGCTGTCGGAACTGCTCATACTCGGAGGAGTAACTGATGGTGAGATCATAGTTTCAATGTGCATCATAGCATTGGAGAAAGAATCCAAATCATCCTTAATATTGTCAAAGGCAGTTTCATCATTTTCGGCGCGAGGAGGAATATCGGCTGGCCGTTCTCCAAGAATTTTTGCGGCGAGAATATAAAGGTTTGTTGCCTCATTAATGCTTTCAATAGTATCGCGTTTAAATAAATTGTCACCCCATGCAATAAGGTTATCAAGGTATTTCATAACCACATTTCTCATATAGGCACTGATGCGCATGCGAGCAATCACGTGCGGTTTGAAAGGATCATCCATCCATTTTTCAACCTGCTTTGCCAATTCTGTTTCGTTTTTAAGTAAATCCTCAAGCGTTTCTATCTGAGTTCCCGCCTCCTCATAAAATCGCTTGAACTGCCAGAATCTTTCTTTGTTACCTCCTTCGCTTTTCGTTGGATCGAAAATATAATGGAACCATTTACGCGCTTCTTCAAAACGCTGATCGTCTTTAAGGCGACACGCAATAAGCATGGGCACATGAAAAAATAATTCCCAGTTGTATTGTGCGTATGCTCCACCATAATCAAAATCGATTTTATTAGTAGGATATGTATTTACAGGTACCAGAGAAGTTGGTGCATACGTATCTTTAAATAGAATGGTGTCATTCTGGGTTTGTATGTAGCGCGTTAACAATCCTTCAATCCCTAATTTAAGCAGATATTTAATGAATGTTTTTACATGTGCATGATAGAAGTTAAAAAATGTAAATTGATCCGCCTCACTATATTTAATGCCAAAATATGCCCCTGAATCAAGCAATCCGAATTTTGCCTTGGCATAAGAATAAGTTAGTGACATATTACTAACGGCTACAGCGGATGTTTCTGATAAAGCACTTTCCAATCTCGGTTCAGAAAATACCTTACTCATAGTAGCTAATTGCACATTACTACCATAGATATTTTCCATGTTGTTATTAAATTGGCTTATCTGCACATCCATCATTATATCCGATAGTTTATAATTATCAACCAAAGGATCCTGAAAATACTGGTCAATATCTAAATACGGATTCGTCACAGGGCCAATAGGATCGATTTCCGGATTGTAATAATACAAGTCATTCCAGACTTTAATTGTCCCTACCTCCCAATCATTTATCCCAAAATCCGGTTTAGTAAATTCAGCTATATAATCTGTGGTATGTTTCACATAGAACGTGTTTTTTGCATCCTGGAAAAAGAAATTTTTTGAATATGGATAATCTTCATTTGATGGCAAGACTAATTTGTAAATATTTTCTTTTGATTCTTCTAATACAATATATTGTTCTTCATTACAATTAATTTTAAATTGTTCTATTGAATCGTATTTATAATATTTAGTGAGAAATTTTAACTCCTGACCTATTGTATTAGCAGTTTTCATTTGTTTAATTGAAGAAGTATTTTCAGCATTAGTAGTTGTCAATGGAAAGGAATGCATAAAACCATCAACTGGGTCAGTATTTGTATTATTAAAAACGAAAAAATCCCCATAATAAAAATTATCATGATCAACTTTAATAAATATTTTGTCATCAGAAATGGTTGCACTAATCCAAATATTATTTTTCAAATTATCTAATTCATTTTGTTGAGTCATGGTAGTATTATCAGTAGTTGTAAAATTCTTTGAAAGTTTCTTTGCTGTCCATTTATTATTTTTAAACTCACTCCATGCTACTTGAATTTTCCACCATATATGAGGTGCTGGAACTGATTCTGTAGCGTCAACGCTACTCTTTTCCTCTTTTTCCTGTGTGAAGAAAAGCCAGAAAAGACATAATTTACGATTGAAGATAGCAGGGATTACATTATTGCCATCCACATCTATTTCGAGCTTAGTCCACGCGGTCCATTCACCATCTTCTAGTGTCCTGTGATAATATTTAGGAGGATCGCTATATGAACGTGCAAAAACATGAAGGATATCAATTTCGTCTTCATCAGGAATACCAGTTTCAACCTGATGATAAAAGCCAACCACTTCCAATCGGGCTACTTCATCCAGCTTTTCCAGGTAAGCATAAAAAGCATCTTCAACATTTGCATCGTTAAGCTCATTTTGTTTTAACTGAGCTTCCAGGTCTTTGAAAAACGGCGACTTATCATCCCGCAATTCTGGTTCAATCCAATTCTCGGGATATAAGAATATTTTTCTGTTAGCTTCCCAGACGCGGTATAACTTCCTCCATTCTTTCCATTCTTCAACCTGATCACCCTCTAATTTCAATGCTTTCTGAGTTGGGTCTGAATTTGGATGTTCCAGATTCATTAACACGCGGTCGATAAAAAGTTGGACGCTACAAATAGCTTGCTTTATGCGTGATGTCATGCTGATTGGTTTCATCTCGACATCAATCAATAAATATCCGTATAGTTCATCACTGTTTTTCCAACGTTCATATTTTCCAGCGTTTGTATTGAAATTCGCGTGTGCCACAACAAAAGCCACTAATGCCTCGCGTTGTTTTTCGCGCAAATCATCACGCAGAGGTTTCGCCAATTTCAACCATTGTGCTTCATCGTATTTTGCTTTAGCGGCATTTTTGATAGCATTGGAAACTGTGCTGTCAAAATCAGTCTGAATTGCATCCTCTAATAGGTTAGAGCTTAAGCCGATTTTTTTAAGAGCAACGATACAGCCTTTTACCTGTAAAATCAAATCGCCATTAACAAAGTCACCTGGAAATTCTGTTTTCAATAATCCTGAATTACTTGTTGTTGAGCTATTACCAACAAGGGCTTCGAGTGTAGTTCTGTCCCAGTTGGTACGTGTGCATAAATCCTCCAACCATGAACCTTTGTTGTTTGACCCAATCGCATCATCAAGGATATCGAAGAAATCAGGAGTGCCAATTGGCATTGCATCACGCGCTTTTATTAGATCGATAAGTGTTTCGAACTGATTAAAATCAGCTGGAGCCGTAACAACAGGAAGATTGGTGAGATTTGTGCATGACAATGTTGCACTCTCATTTAAAATATATTCAAGTTCATCATTTGTCAGTTTTAGTTTGTTGATGATAGTTGCAATTTTTTCGAGCTTTATGTAATCATTAAACAAATCTGGTTGTGCATTCAGTGACGCATCTGTATCGGGATTTTCTCGAACAAAAATCGGCTCAAAATCTATTGGATTGCCCGGGTCTTTATAATCAGTATAAGTTTTCAAAAAGTTATTTATTGAAAAATCGTCAGCACGAAAATCTTCTACCATAGCTTTAGCTGGATTTGCAATTCCTTTCAAATATTTTTGCAAAAGCAAACCTGAAGCTGTGGCAGTAATTTTTAATTTTTCCGAAAACTTTTGAACAATCGTATTTCGCTGTTCTTCGGCAGTTGAGGTCTTAGTGGCACGAAGCGAACTTCTCAACTCTGATAAAAATACGCTTATGGTATCATCTTCTGGGGCAACAGCAGTTTCTTCTAAATAATCGTGGCGCAAAATATAGTTGAGTTGGTCAACGGAGAAACCTGAAGTTTTTACTGTATCAGTTTTTAACAAAAATTGAAAAGTTGCAAGTGGCGAATCAAAAATATCGGTAATTGTTCCAATTAGTTTTTTAAGGTTTAAAAAATTTTTTACACTAAGCTTTAACTTTCGTGCAAGCAATGCATAACGATAAAGCGAAGATAAATTAGCCAATGTGAGATTTGTGTTGGCCACAACCGTAGAATCTTCTATTAAGTAATCATAGTCAGTAGAGTTAATCTGAAGTGCCGCAAAAATAGTGGTGGTATGGTCATCCATTGAACCGGAAAGAGTCGTCGGGTCTTCAAAAGCAGTATCGATAGGATTTAAAACAGCCTTATTTATAAATAGTTTTTCGTAAAGCGAAATTATAGGTGGATAATCATCTTTAAAATAATTGATATAAGAAGTTGAACCAATGTCTGACCACAATGCAAGTGTGTTTTCAAGTGTCAAATTGAGCTGTTTTGAAAGAAAAACTGCCTGGGATATTTTCTTTAAATTTGTTTTATTTTGAGCAATATCGGCTCCGAAACTTAAATTGAAAGCCATGGCTGCTCTGTCCATGTCAAACATAGTCCAGCCCAACTTGCGCCATAAGCGCAGGAAGCAATGAATTTTTTGCAAGTGTGCAGAGGTAACACCTACCAGTTCGAGTTTGGAAAGTTCGCAGGTATCGGGGCTACATTCGCAATTAACCTGTATTGTTATTGTCCGTATATCATTTCCTTCTGAATCTTTCCCTGTTACAGGGTTTATAAAATCGCACAACAACATGGTAAGCATGTCCTTATATTCCAAATCAGTTTGCTGCAAAAAAACATCTACACGCCCGATCAATGCAACCGACCACAAACCGCCTGAAATTTGTTTACTTGAATCAGCCGGGTCTGTAAGGGGTTTATAACCGTTTGATTTATCAAAGCCGTAAAAATTCCACAATCCTGAATTGACGGAACCATCTCCGATTATTTCTCCTGTAAGAATTTTTCCTTCCTGCAAGGAAATATTAATCCGCTCCATACATATATCGAAATCATCAAATGCTTCTTCTTTTGTACCGGCAAAAAAAGTAGCCATTAGTTGATGACGTTGAACACCCAAATGTTTCAAATAAACACGGGCCTCTTCGACTGGAAGATTAAAAGGCAACATATGAGGATACACTGCAGTTTTCAGTTCATTATAAGCAGAATATTGCAAATGTTCCGGATTTGCTGCCAATTCATTCTGCTGCCATGTGGTTTGATATGACTTTTCAACGGTTTTCTGAGGAGTTTTGTGTGTAAGTATAAAATTTTCAAGAAGTTCATTTACCAAATCTATATAAGGCAAGGCTGTGTTGGTATTTTTACAGCTTAATTCGATGTGAACCAAATCGGGTCGTCTACGGATAAGTTCATTATAAACATCAGGTGTACGGCTGTATAAAAAATTCAGGATATCGGTATAATAAGCTGCGGGGCTAAATACCGATGCACAATGTTTACATTCACATGCATCCAAGGTTCCAAACATAGTACGCAATGTTGGGTCAGAAATTGGGGCCGAAGTAACAGTTGTTTCCAGGTTAAGACCTGGATGTGACTTTGACCAGATTATTGCGCTATGCATATAATTTTTTTCGGCCTGTTTGAAAGCAAGAGTAGCAGCTTCTACCGAACCAAAAACAGATGTATAGTTATGAATAAATGTTGTTTGCGGAATTGTGACAATTTGGTATGCTGAATCCAATCCATCCATTTTTAGCTGCGACATTGCTTTAAAGTTCTTGGTATATGCCGATAAACGCTGGATACTCTGAAGTTCGCTTGCCAATAGGTTTTTGTCGTCTACCCCCGCAAAATTGAAATTGGAACCTTCTTCCAGAATAGAAATGGTAGGGGTGTTTTTAATATCGAAAGAAGAATTATTTTTAAAAAAAGTAGTTAAATCGTTATAGGAAGAAGCAAATGCTGTTTCTTGCGGATTTTGTTTTGCCAACTTCCCAAAAAAAGAATGCGTAGGAAAAGCTGTTTCAAGTGTTTCTGAAATTCGTGCAGCATATTTTTCAATCCGTTCATTCTCATCTTTACCTTCGATAAATGTAGGTACTATAGATTTGTTTTTCTTCTCCGACAAATCATTAACGTATGCTATCCATTCATCTTTATCGTTAGCCGCTAAATTTTGAAAGGTATTATCTGATTCGGCATTTTCATCCAATAATGCTTTAATCATATCGGGCTGATTACCAGTTAATACGGCTAGTTGTAATGCTGTCTGAATTTTTTTTGTAATTGTTGTGTCATTAGTGATTTTATACAAATTATCCCAAAATTCCTTTACAGGTCCTTGGTAACTCAAATAAGCATTTAATACTTTCTTCTGCATATTCTTGTCGTGAACAACCGTCCCTAAAATTTCCCCAAATGAAGCATCCATTTTACCTGGTACCTCATCCAATGTTTTTCCAACGATATAATCATTCCACTGTTCTACAACTTTATCGCTATTAGCGGCTGTTGTATCCGATATATGACTTTTCTCAGCGGCTTTCATCAATGCCTCTTTCATGGCTTTGCCATCTTTTGAAGAAAGACTTTTGGCATTGGTGGGCATACCTTGCTTAAACAGACCATAAAATGCTTCGGCAGGAATTTGTGTTTCGGTTTCCAACTCATTCGCACGCAACCAGAAAAACGTTTCCCGGGGCTTTAGGTTCGTTTGCTCAGCTACAAAGTAGACATCTTCCACATTCAATGGTTTTTTTTCGGAGCCTTGATTTAATTCTTCGAAATATTTTTTTAGAATTGGCTTATGCAAAGTGAAAGCAGGAGTGCCTTTGTAATACACATCTGCAACTGTCAGATTCACATAATTATTTTCTTCGGGTTGAAAAATCTTATCAGACACTGCGAGCGATTTTCCGTTGTTGTCTTTAACTTCTAAAATATAAGCAGCATTGCCTGATAATGCCGTAATGGTTATAGAATAATGACCATCCGAATTTGTGGTCGTTTCGCCAAGCATTTTTGTGGTGCGCAAAAGTTGTTCACTTAACACCACTTTTATTTTGCCAATTTCATTTCCGTTGGTATGCGCTACTTTACCTCTGAAGGTAATTTTGCCGGGATTGATATTCACCTTTTCCATATCTACAATGATTCTTACATTCTCAATATGATTTTTTATATTCCAGAGCACCGAATGCTCGGTGCTGTGAATCAGCCTTTCATCCCTGTATATTTTAAAGTATAAATCGGGATTTTTGTCAAAAAACAATTCTTTGAATCGTTCTTGGGTAAAAGTAATTTTGAAATTACCGCCTTGATCAGTTACTGCTTCTCCCAGGTAATCATCAATTAGCAAGTCTTTATCCCATGCTTCAATTCTTAGTTCCGGGACTCCTTCATTTGTTTGTTTACTGATGATACTGCCGGTGATGGTTATTTTATCTTTTGTCATGACGCTATTATTTTGATGATTTTACTTCATTAAATTTTCTCCAATAAGAGCTGCAAGTTTATTGCGATCTATAAGCGATATAAATTCATTCTTACTGTTTGTTAATGCAACAAACGGGGCTTTATGCTGCATTAATTCTTTTATTTGTTTCTCGTTTGATTCACCCGGTAATTTGGTATAGCTTGCAGAATCTTTTTCGTAGAAACTTTTTGTAATTGCCACACTCACCCGGTTAATATCAAGATTTAACCAATGCGTGTGTTCCCATATTTCGTAATCTCCCAGACGCACCCAATCGCCTGGTTTAACATCCGGTGGAAGTTGGTCTTTTGGTGTCTGGCAATTATTTTCGGTTTTAATTACCTCTTCAGGATCACATTGGAGCCGCATATTTTGGTTTTCAATGAATGTGCGGATTATCTCTCCTGCGATAGTCGGCTTGAGTTCAGGCCCTAGATGATTTATCTTGGGTTGATTTAATGCATCATTCAGCGATGTTTCCAACCATGGATAAGATTGTGCCAGGTTTTTTTGTAAAGCTTCAGGTGACGCCAAACCAAGCAACCGACGATAATATTCCCCCTGACTTTGCACTAAAACGATACATTTTAGTCCACGCATTGCGGTTAAAAACACAGAGAAAATAAAGAGTCTTGAAACTAACCAGGTACGCCCCTCTTTTAAATCTACGATCAGGTAATCCCAGGATTTATCTGTACTTATTTGATTAAAAAGCATTGTTAAAGTGGTGCTGGATACTTCCCCTCCAAGCATTTCAGAACTCTGCTGAATATTAGAGTCTGACCAGGGAGGGGTGGCGGCTGATAATGCCGCCATTTCAACAGATACATTAAATACTGAAAGTTTTGTTATCCGCTGGCTGAACCCGCTAATAAAATTTGATAAAGCCTTGCGATAAATCAACAAGGCACCAATTACAACTAATGGCCAGATAAGGATGTCGATTAGTTTTATTAGGTTAGTACAATCTATCATAATTTTCGTTTATTAATTGTCTTCTAAAAATTAATATTTCATTTTAGTTTATGTCGCTAACTTTTATTCCTGCTTTTTTATTTTTATGTTTACTTTTATTACACATACTACAAACTTGAGCAAGTTGGGGAAAGTTCTTAAGTAGACTTTATTGTTTCAAATTCTTAAATTCTTCTATTTCAGTTCATTTTTAATTTCATATTTTCATTTTGAGAATTGTCAATGTTATAATCAGAAAGGGTGCCATGAGCTTGATTTCAAAATTTCATTAAGAAAATCTTGACTTCGAATTAAATACTGTATTCCTACCCCAATTCCAGAGTCATATCGAGTTTTGCCAAGTTCAGAAATGATTAATTTTGGGTTTAGACCTTTTTCTTTTAAAAAATTTTCTACCAATCCTCCTTGAATCTCTGAACTTAATCTTTGCGCTCCTGGGAAATGTGCTTCCCTAAAACTATCAATGTACTTTGTTATCTCTTTATATAATTCCCGATCTTTACCTCCAGGTCTAAAATCAAGGTAGTCATCTTTTGCAAGTCTTTTTAATGAGGTTTCTATCTTTAGGAAAAAACCTTTGCCTCCTTCTTTACCTCCATACAAAGCGGCATTACCAATATCATCTGTTAATGAAAATCCTTGACCAAAATCCGCCATCCGGGGTTTAAGAACGCTAACTTGACCTTCTATCACTCTTGGGGTACCGTGATAAAGAGTTTCTGTTCCTTCTTGTAATGAGGTCTTCGGAGTAATTGCACCACCGGAAATCCCCATTGGAAAGAATAATGGAACTTCTAGTACATTTCGTGTTATTTGAATGGCACTGTTTTTTGCGTAATCAGCTGAATTACTGTTAGAAGCTGCATCTCTTCCAATGTTACTAACCATTGCTTTACTTGTGTCAATACCGGTTGCCGCTCCAAAGCCAGAAACAGCAATGTCTTGAACTTGAGCAATAGATTGATAAAGGAAATTTTGAGTTAATAAATTCCATACAAAAGAACCTGTTGCTGAGGCTCCTGCTTTTACTGCTTTACCTACTCTTTCCTTCACTGAAGGAGGTATTGATCTATCGATGGCCTGAATTTCTTCCTTGCTTCCGCCAAAAGGCATTGTCCCATGTATATCACTTAATTTGATAGGATTGGAATTGACGTATTCATATAGGTTGAAACCTCCTTTTAGTTCAAATGGATCTGCACTCATCCACCTTACCAACCATGGTAAATAATATCTTACTGAATGATATTCCAATCCCGTTTCTTCATCCCGCTCCATGCCTGTATAGCGGTATCGCTTTGCTGCTGATTTTATGGTAGCATTATTTGCTTGGTATGCAGTGGTTCCAAAAGGATGATATTCCTCATAAGAAATTACATTCCCACTATCATCCAACTCCAAACTGGCCGATCCCAGGTGATTGCCAAACTGGAATCGGACTGTTCTTAAGTCAGTATCTGTATCCACACCATTTTGCGTATCTACCATGACAATTCTTTTGGTATCATCCATTATCTGCAAGGTGGCCCGTTCTAAGCCTCTGTTGTTTCCTGTGTGTTTTTTATAAACTTCAATTTCGCCCAAGTAAACACTTTCTTCTTTTTTACTACCGCCACCATTTATTTCTGTTACCTTTCGTACCCGCTGCCCGTTGCTGTCATACACATAATAAGTTGTTTCGGGCGGATTGTCTTCTGAATCGTCAGTTTTGCAAAAGGCCTGTCGTGCAGTAGCCTGAAGTTCATCCTTAAAATTCCATTGCATTAACGAGAGATGCGGCATGGAGTTAATAAAACCATGTGTTGGATGATGTGGGTATGTGTAAGTCTGTCCACCAACCTTAGTGTTTTTCAACCGGTTGTTATCAGTTTCATAGGTACAGATTCGTGTCCAATTCCCAGTACCCCCATTGGCTTTATGATCCATTATCAGGATGTTGCCTACGGGATCGTAACTGTATTTTTGGGTGTAACTTCGCCAGGCCATATCATCATTGGGACCTGGAACAGGATTATATGATTTTAGGAACTCCTTATCTCGCCAGTTATCACACTGTCCAAAATCGATCGCCTGTCCTGCATGTTCTTTACCAGTGGCTTCAATTAAACGATAGTGGGCATCGTATTTATAAAATCCTTTGGGTTCAATTTTGAAATTATTAAAGAATTTTGTAGGGATGGCTTTGTCTTCTATTTCAGTGATATTACCTACCGGATCGTAGGTGTAATACAAGTCTTGCACTACCTTCCCATTGGACTCTGTACAAAGATGGATCAATCGAAAAGTTTCTTTATCGTAGGTATAAGTAGTGGTGGCTAAGTCATTATTGTCTTTATCGCCATAGACAATTTTTTCTCTTTGCCCTTTCGCATCATAATTTATGTTTTTTACAAAAACCTTCATTTGCTTTACTATAGAACCATTAACTGGTAGCATTTCAACCGACATTGTTTCCAGTAAACCAGCCTCATTAAAACCGGATTTGGTTTCGCTTTCATCCGATGTGGTTGTATTAATTTCACGGTTGAGTGCATCAAACTCAAATTTTGTTATGAATTCAGTTAAATCATCAGTATCAAATAAATCTGCATTATTGAGATTTGCCGGTATCCAGTTAGGAACTTCTTTATAATTTGCATTAAGCTCCCGGGAAGTCTCTATAAGATTCCCTTTAAAATCAAACTTTGAATTTTTAATTAATCCAGCGGTATCATATTTTTGAAAAACCTGTCCCCGTAAATTATTCAGGTATTCACCGGCTTGTCCCTCACCATAGATAATAAATTCAAAAATATTGTCCATGACCACATCGTCACCGCCTTTTACTTTACTGCTTTCTGGCCTTTGAATATCATCATATTCAAAACTATAAACATGGTGCCTGCTATCCCATCGATGAATAGGTTTACCCATCAGATTATTTAAAATCCATCGTTCTCCGGCATCCATGCTATTTTGATACACACGGTGTCCAAGCATATCGTATTTATATGCCATGACTGAATTACCACGTGCATCCATTACCGCCCGGGCATTTCCTTCAATGTCCAATTGTTTAAAAGTCGTGTACAGCTTATCCTTATCAGAGGCGTCTTTTCCATTATTGGCAATACTTAATACAGACCTGCCCAGGGAATCCAGGTAAAGGGAGGATGGTGTGTTGGCGTGGGATTGTGCCAGGCTTGTTGCCCTTTGTTCTTTTGAATCATTAATAAAGTCTGAGCGTGTATTGTCTGTCCGCTGCAAAAACCACAAACATTCATCTTCTTTAACCGTATCATTTTGGTCAAAATTCAACTGTTTCCACGAATCAAACTCAACCCTCGTAAGGGTCCCATCTGGGAAGGTTGTTTTTACCAGACGACCCAAAGCATCGTAATACATCACAGGTGTTACGCCGCATTCCACTAGTGAGGATTCACTTTCGTACAGAAAATTAGTACTGAAATAGGGCTCATACTGTTTTACGGGATTGCCTTTATTGTTTAATACAGTCCGGCCATTGCCTACCCATCGCAATTCAGGTGTAGTATCCTTTTCCTGTTTAATTCCGACGGCATCAATATAGCAGGCTGTTCCGGGCTCTGCCTGTACTTTGCTCATAGCTACCTTGCCCAATCCATCGGAATATTCAAAATTGAATTGAATTTTGCTGTTATTATTTTCGGCATAATGATCTTCACGCGTGATAGAAGCCACAACAACAGGCTGGTTACCCGTATTGTGGAATGTATCAAAATCGTAAACAAAACGAACGGAGGCATGTTTCAGTAAATCATTGCCTTTGGTTCGTAAAGTGGCTGTGTCCGTACTTTCGGATGTAGCAGTACCAAAGAATTCATTAATAAGAGTTATTTCTGCCTCATCCGTGTATTCCTTTAAACCTGAAAGCTCATCCGCTTTATCTGCATTTGCCAGGGTGTAATTGGTACCATCAAAATCTCCGTTCCCTTCAATGGCCAAGGCTTTGACCAAACCCAACTCGTCCGTTAATACAGAAGAAGGATTGGCATTATGGTCAATCATCCGGTTGGGAGACAGGGTACGGTAATTAAAAATGTCAACTACCATTTTATTCCCGATGGCATCTTCGGTTTCTTTTATGTACAAAAAGCAGTTGTCGTATTGTACATCTGTAATTGCACCGAATGGATCTTCAAATTTAAGGGGTGAGAAAAACCGGTCTCTTACATTTGCAACTGCTTCGCCAGCATTGGCCTTAAAATGTATAATACCGGAACGGATCCATAATTTACCACCGATGACAGAATATTTTCCTTTGGCCTGAATGAAATTGCTTACATCATCACCGTCCACTTGCAGTTCAGTTCCATCTTTTTTGTAAATATCTTTTACCAAATCAATGGTGTAAGCCAACTGGTAGTTTTGAAAGGGCAAACCCAAAGTATCGAAGAAACCAAAAGGTAGCTCATTTAAATTGTCATCTAAATAGTTGGATTTGATATGTTCAATTAATCGAATTTTCTTTCCGCCTCCCGGGCTTTCATGATATCCAATTTCGGTGGCTTGCGGTAAGGCATTCTCCAATTCGGAAAGATTAAAGATATCTGAAGAAGGTGTAAATCCGGTTAATTCATAAGTTTTGGTTTCATGTGGTAAACGATAGCGGTAAGCATGTGGCAGGTCAATATCATCAAAATCAGAAATCCCATCGTTATATTTAGCAAAACTGTTTTGAGTGTAGATGATATGCGTTTTAGTCTGTTCATCTTTTGCTGCTTGGATGTTTGCATTAAATGCATTACTCAATTGTGTTTTTTGTGCTGAATCATTGTTCAAAACATCTTCTGAAAAATCGGTGATGTTATCTGAAAGATTCTGAAAATCGACATCTGCTTTAGCCTGATTTCTTCCGTAAACTACTGAAGCGCTTTCCAATATATTCCCTAATTCATCAATTTTAGTGTTCAGTGTATGCGCTATCCTGGAATCGGTTACGTCTCTTTCATAACTAATGGTAATAGCTTCACTTTCGGTAACTATAAAGACTCCAAATTCGTTTTTGTCTTTGGGCTGCTGTAGTTGTATATTGCAATTATGCGTGGCTACGGAATATGGTTTCATTTGCAATTGCAACTCAGCATCCGTTGAATCTTTAGGCGCATCCAATGCAAAGATCTCCTGCCGCAGCATAATCCCTTTACATGCCCGTAACGCTTCCCTGTATTCATCACCCAGTAATGCTTTAATATCATTTGAAAGATGGGCATCCGGAAGTTCAGATTCTTCAATAGTATGAGGTGAATCCGGAAATTGTTTGTAGTATTCTTTATACCAATATTCATCCTTGAATTGGGTGAGTATCCTTTCCTTGTCTAAAAAAGCCCCTGTATGGAACCATGTTTTGGTTAGTACAGGTTTTTGAAACAATTCCTCAGCTTTTTCCAATTGATTGGTTGCATTGTTCCTAACCCATTCTGCATAATGTTCAGAATCTGTTTGCTCCACCATTCCAAAGCCCCTGAACTCCCGTTCTGGATGATCATAATAACCATGGTGGTATTGGTATTTACTGGAAAAGTGGACATCGGTAATTTTCTCTTCGACAACTAACTTACTGACCACCTGCACCGGGAATGGTAGTTTCGTTATCCAGGGTTTACCTTTCTTTTTATCTTTAAGATAATAATGGGTGGAGCTTTTATATTGAATGGTTGTTTCATTCCCAAAATTGTTTTTATAATGGACAAGTACATGCGGTTTTTTGCTATCCATTAAATCGATATACTGCATCGGCGCATTTGCATAAGCAGGTAAGTCTGATGACCAGACAATACATGAAGTACCTGTTCCCAACAGGTCAGTTACGGAAAGTTTGCTATGGTCGTCTATGAGAAAAAATGGTTCAATTTCATGGGCATCGCTCCAGGCATTTCCGCTTAAATTGATATAGGATTTAAAACTATTCCTGCCCAGATAGATAATATCAGTAGCACCTGTACCGCTAACATCTGCCAGATGTAAAAATTGCGGATTGTAAATGTCAGGATTATCAAATACCGGTGAATTGCCCATAGTGATTTTAGCACTGAATTCTCCATATCCTTTATTCGCCCAGTAACAAATTTCTCCATTGCGAATGCGGACAATGTCTGTTAGTCCATCGCCCGACATATCTGCCAGGAAGATTGTTTGTAACTGATCTGCAAAAACAATAGCAGGGCCTGTTTCCTCATCGAAGGTTTTATGCGCAATTTCTGCAGGCTGATGTCCTTTTTTCCCATCAGCAGCATACCAGGTAAAAACGTTTTCTTCCGTGATAACAATATCCGGCTGTCCATCTCCGTTTAAGTCCAGCAAACGGGTATTCGGGTCCTGTAAATCAACATTGACAATTTGTTCAAAAGGCATAAAGGGCTTCCAATTGTTATCATGGGTCAATTCAAAATACCCTTTTATGTCTTCGCTATTAACTACAACCTGTTTCTCACCATTAGCTGCCAGGTCCTGAATGGAAAGTAGTCCCCCGGACAAGCCTGTAAATGAAGGTTTGGGAATCACCTGTTTTGCAACAGTAAAAGCAACATTTCCATCTTCATTCACATCGCCAAAGTTGCTTTTGTAAAACCACCCGTCACCCTGTTCGCTTAAAATGCCTGAAATGCCTTCGCCATGTAAGTCCACCCACTGATAATTGTTGGTCAATCCAACCGGTGCATTTATAATATTTTCAGGACTAACTTTTTTAATGGTTTTATTCCAGTTAAGCTTCTCGTAAGAAAACTCCATAGGTGGGAGTGATTTTTTTGAATACGTTCCATCCAGTTTTCGAATGTAGCCGCTTTGAGTAATGGATAGTAAATATGTTGTTTCGGATTGTCCAGAGTCATTTATAGACGAAGGTTTGTATTCCAGATCTAATGAACGGACCAAATAGTTTTCACCAAAAGTTCCTTCTTCCGGTGTGCCAACAAACTGTTTTTCATCTTTAAAATGATGAAACATTAATATTCGTTTGCATAATCGATTGGTCCTGATTTCAAAACCGGAACGATAAGATGAGAAAGCATCCGCTCTATAGTTCCATTGGCCCGCATCATCAGGTTTGGGATTATCAATACCATGTTCTCCATAGTCCAGCACTAACTCAAAGAAATGTCCTTTATCGTCAGGTGTTTGAGGATCATAAGGCTTATTAAAATCTGCATAATAGGCAATCCTGTTACCATATTTTACACTTTTAAGATAGGTATTTGTATATGGAGCAATCCCGTTTTTCCGATTCTTTTCATAAATAGTATTTGATATGCTATCATCATTGTTTAATGATCCATCATCGTTAATATTCGTGTCCTTTTTATACTGGTATTTTATCCAATTTCCCTTGTCATCATAGCTAAATTCAGGCATCCACTGGAAAATCTGAGTTTTATCTTCAGGATTAGCAATTCGGGCATTCGGACCTCTTCCAAAAATGGTAGCAATATTTTCACGTGTTGTTACTTTCCAGTAAAAGCCATGATCTTCATGATGGATTTTTTCGATCCGGGTAAAGCCACCTTCGATCCGGGGCCGGTATCTTTTTATGGTATAGCCATCAACACCATTGTTAGGATAATTTTTATCCTTCCATCCACTATCATCTTTTTCTAAAAAAGGCACCAAGTCTTCTGCCCCGGAAAACATAAATATATCTTCTTCCAATCCATCCCGGTACCTCGGCAATCGTTTATCTGTTTTCCTTTGGATTACAGGTAAAGCAACAGACCACCCTAAGCCAAAAATGCCATTCCCACCTCCTGAATTGTAGGATAGAGAAAGAGGCGGGGAAAAATTATTACGTCCGGGAGTAATCGGGAGCGGAATAGAAAAACCGGCAGTTCCGTTGGCAGCGTTTACCTCAAATTTTTCGTCAATACCTTTAAAGGCACCACCGCCTTTTGGTAAGCTTATCTGCGGGATCTGGATCGCATTTGATTCAGTTTTTACTCCATCGGTTTTCAGGAATTGGGAGGAAGTATTTTGGTTTTCTGTTTCTTTGTTCATTTTAATTCCTTTTCAATTTGTCCGATAATAAAGCGATAGATGAAAACAAAGAATTCCACCGAAAACTGTACAGTTTTTTAATTATGTGGAATTCACAGAAATGGAGATTTGCCGATTAAAGCAGGAGCAGCCAGGACTAACAGAATTGAGTGAATTTAACGATCCTGTTAACGAAACCGAATTAGCAGCTAATTTTTCACCAATACCTTTTATAGCACCTACCCCTTTTGGCAAGGAAATTTGGGGAATTCTGGTATGCAATTCTTTTAGCGCACTTTGATTTAGAGAACGGCCAGAATCAACATTTTCTTCCTGATTAGTTTTTGACTGGCTTTGTATTCCATTCATAAAATCAGTATCTTTGGATGATAAGATGGTTGTTTTTTAGTAAAATTGAATAAGAAAATAAGTGAAAACTGTACTTTTAAGTTGTAGATTTTTTATACTGCTCCGCTATCTCAGTCCCATTTAGATTGAGCAAAAAGAAAATAAGGATTTTATAAAACCAATTCCATCCTCATTTATGAGGATATTTTTTGTGTTGAATTTCGTGAGGGTTGTGCTAAGAAATCAAGTTCAGATGGAATCCTTTTTTAATTAATTCAGCACTGTTGTTTACATGTAGTTTGTGGATTAAATTTTTCCGGTGGGTAATGACTGTAGTTTCACAAATATTTAATTTATTGGCAATCATTTTTGCTGAGTAGCCTGATGAAAGCAGTTGAAAAATTTCTTTTTCCCTAGCTGTAATTTTTAGTCCCCGGTTTGCTGTAACTTCTTCGATAAATGCAAGCAGGACTTTGAATATTTGTTCCTGATTCTTATATAAATAAA
>NZ_JAWLCI010000084.1:16565-19333 GCF_041687215.1 Mariniphaga sp. | reverse complement strand
ACCGCTTGCTTAGGCAACTAAAGGAACGCCACATAAAACGGCAATACGATATAGACCTCTGTTATTCAAAACAATAAATGTGTCAAAGTAGAATTAATTGCATTTTTAACAAAGGTATGAGAAATAGTAAATGAAAACTCATTTCTGCCTTTTTGTCACCGGTTTTTGACAGTTGTTTCCGCCGGTTCCCATTCCCTTGTGCCATATTTTCGGATTGTTCCCCAAATTTCCCGATGGCACAGTCATTGATAATCAGCGTACAGTTTTAGTGAAATAACTGAACAGAAAATTTAAACAATAACGAAATATATATTAAAATGGGAAAAATAATTGGAATCGACTTAGGGACTACCAACTCATGTGTGGCAGTTATGGAAGGTAACGAACCTGTGGTAATACCCAACAGCGAAGGAAAACGCACAACACCTTCGATTGTTGCTTTTGTTGAAAACGGTGAACGCAAAATTGGCGATCCGGCAAAAAGGCAGGCGATTACCAACCCCACAAAAACCGTATTCTCTATCAAACGTTTCATGGGTGAAACATTTGACAGGGTAAGCAAAGAAGTAGCACGAGTACCCTACAAAGTAGTTAAGGGAGATAATAATACGCCGCGTGTACAGATTGACGACCGCAAATATTCGCCTCAGGAAATTTCGGCCATGGTTTTGCAGAAAATGAAAAAAACCGCCGAAGACTACCTGGGACAGGAAGTGAGCGAAGCCGTGATTACTGTACCCGCATATTTTAGTGACTCACAGCGTCAGGCTACCAAAGAAGCCGGTGAAATTGCCGGGCTGAAAGTACGCCGAATCATCAACGAACCTACTGCCGCATCGTTGGCTTATGGTTTAGACAAGATGCACAAAGACATGAAAATTGCCGTGTTCGACCTCGGGGGAGGAACATTCGATATTTCTATCCTTGAGCTGGGCGACGGTGTTTTCGAAGTAAAATCAACTGACGGGGATACCCACCTTGGTGGTGATGATTTCGATCAGGTGATTATCGAATGGCTGGCAGATGAATTTAAAAGAGATGAGGGTGTTGACCTGAAACGCGACCCGATGGCTCTGCAGCGTTTGAAAGAAGCTGCCGAGAAAGCTAAAATCGAGTTGTCGAGTTCAACACAAACCGAAATCAACCTGCCTTACATAATGCCGGTTGACGGTATTCCAAAACACTTGGTGAAAACACTTACTCGTTCAAAATTCGAACAGCTTTCCGATTCGCTGATTAACGCGACCATTGAACCTTGCCGCAAGGCAATGAAAAGCGCAGGATTAACAGCCAGTGATATCGATGAGGTGATTCTTGTAGGTGGTTCAACACGTATTCCTGCAGTTCAGGAAAAAGTGAAGGAATTTTTCGGAAAAAATCCGTCGAAAGGGGTGAACCCGGATGAAGTTGTTGCTGTTGGCGCTGCCATCCAGGGTGGTGTGCTTACCGGCGAAGTAAAAGATGTGTTACTGCTCGATGTTACCCCGCTTTCACTGGGTATTGAAACCATGGGCGGTGTAATGACAAAACTGATTGAAGCAAACACCACCATTCCTACCAAAAAAGCGGAAACCTTTACCACCGCTGCCGACAATCAGCCTTCGGTTGAAATTCATGTGTTGCAGGGAGAAAGGCCAATCGCTTCAGGGAACAAAACCATCGGTCGTTTCCACCTCGACGGTATTCCACCAGCTCCGCGTGGCGTGCCGCAAATTGAAGTGGCATTCGACATTGATGCCAACGGAATTTTGCATGTACATGCCAAAGACAAAGCTACCGGAAAATCGCAGTCAATCCGTATTGAGGCTTCTTCAGGTTTATCTGAAGACGAAATCAAAAAAATGAAGCAGGAAGCTGAAGCCAATGCCGAAGCCGACAAACAGGCCAAAGAAAAAGTGGATAAGCTGAATCAGGCCGACAGTTTGATTTTCCAGACTGAAAAACAACTGAAAGAGTATGGCGACAAAATTCCGGCTGACAAGAAAAAGCCCATCGAAGATGCTTTGGCCAAACTGAAAGAAGCACATAAAAACCAGGATATGGCAGCCATTGATACAGCTATGAATGAACTGAATACCGTGTTCTCGGCTGCTTCGCAGGAAATGTACAATGCTGCACAGGCTCAGGGAGGTCAGCAGGCCGGTCCGCAAGGTGGACAGCAGCAACAGTCTCAACAGGGCGGTTCCGACAAAGGCGGCTCAAAGGACGACGGCGAAGTTACCGATGTGGATTTTGAGGAAGTCAAATAGAGTACGAGAAAGATTATCAATAATTTACAAAACGCAGTAGGTCTATGATTTACTGCGTTTTTTATTGTTTGTAGTGACTTGTTTTTCCCTAATGGTTGAATTCGCTGACGATGCAGGTTTTAGTTTTGACATCTGAAAGCCTTCAATCAAAAATTTACAGCCATCGCCTTAACCATACTTTCAACCGTCCTTGGATTGGTCCCGTTTGTTTGGGGCGGCCAGTCGGAAGTGTTTTGGTTTGCATTTGCCGCAGGCGCTATGGGCGGGTTGCTGTTTTCAATGGTGGCTATTTTGTTGTATTTGCTATTGTTTTTAAAGCTTAGATAAATAATTGAATTTTACCAGTGTTTGGGTTCGATAAAATCGATGAGAACTGGAAAACCTGTAATTCCACTGTACCGGATTAGCAGATTGAATTTGACTCCGTAATCGTAGATTTTAAGATGGAGGCTGAAGAAAGAGTCGGGAAAAACGTCGGGGAAGAGTCGGAGAAAATGTCGGAGAAAACGTCGGAGAAAA
>NZ_JAWLCI010000084.1:0-16465 GCF_041687215.1 Mariniphaga sp. | reverse complement strand
ACTCCGTAATCGTAGATTTTAAGATGGAGGCTGAAGAAAGAGTCGGGAAAAACGTCGGGGAAGAGTCGGAGAAAATGTCGGAGAAAACGTCGGAGAAAACGTCGGAGAAAATTCTAAACATGATGAAAGACAATGAAAATATTACCATTGCCGAATTAACTGAAGCTATTGCTGTTTCTTCACTTTCAATAGAACGAAATATTGATAAAAAGAAACCCTGAATGAATTTCATGCAGGGTTTCTTTTTATACTTTGATGTTGGTGTCGATAACTGATCCTTTGGGTTTCTGGCGCATTCGTTTGGGAATGCTTTGAATTATCGTCTCTTTTAACGCTGTAATTTGTCGATCTTTTGGGTTGCTTCTTGTGGTAACCAAACTGATTTCCCTGACCGGGGTCTGGCCGGAAATAGGCTTAACCAGTTCTTCCAGTTCCGAAGAAATATTAATTGTGGCCAGTTCAGGAATAAAAGTAATGCCATGCTGGTTTTCCACAATCCTCCGCAACGATTCAATGGAATTGCTTCGGTAAATCAGGTTTTGTGATTTCTCCTTTTGCAGGTTGATTTTGCAAATGGAATTCACCTGGTTTTGAAAACAATTTCCTTCCTCCAGATACCAAATATCTTCTTGTGTTATTTTATCCATATCAAGCTTTTCCTTCCGGAATTGCGGGTGCTTTTCGGAAACATATGCAAAGAACCGCTCAAAAAACAAACGCTCGAATATAACCCCAACAGCAACTACCGGGGTTGAAAGAATTCCGCAATCCAGCGTTCCCATTTTTATCTGGCGAATAATCTCCTCGGTTTTTTGCTCTGTTATTTCAATTTTTAATTGAGGAAAATCTGAATTTAGTTTATTGATAAACAGATGCACCAGATAAGGAGCCAGCGTGGGAATAATTCCAACTTTCAGATACCCTTTTACTTCGTCTCCCATTTCAAACGAAACCTGTTTTAGCTCATTTACCAGCTTCAGTATTTCAACCGATTTTTCATAAAAAACTTCCCCTTCAGGTGTGAGTTGAAGCGGCCTTTTTCTTCTGTCGATTAACGTGAATTCCAATTCTTCTTCCAGTTTGGCAATTTGCAGGCTTAAGGCAGGTTGGGTGATTTTTAGCTTTTCAGCAGCCAGCGAAAAATTACCGTGTTGAACCAATGCTTTTAAATATTCGAGTTGAGAAAAGTTCATTATTAATTATTATTATGAGTGTATAAAAATAGTAAATAATACTTATAGTATATTTGTAACAGATAAAAAAATAAAAAACCATTTAAAATTTAGTGAGATATGAAAACAAATAATGCAAAATTAGTTGAGAAATTAAACCAGTTGCTGGCCGATTACCAGATTTATTACCAGAATTTGAGAGGTTTACACTGGAATGTAAAAGGCGCACAGTTTTTTATGCTTCATGAAAAGTATGAAGAGTTGTACAACGAAGCAGCAGAAAGTGTTGATGAAATCGCTGAGCGAATTCTAATGGTTGGCGGACAGCCTCTTCACACGTTTACCGATTATTTAAAAGTGGCGAAACTGAAGGAAGCCGGTTTTATTTCGGACGGTAAAAAAGGAGTGGAAGTGGTTTTGGAAAACAGCCGTTATTTTTTGAAAAGTTTTAACGAAATTCTGGAACTTGCCGATGGAGATGAAGGAACTTCCGCATTGATGAGCGACCTGATTGGCGCTACCGAAAAACGCATTTGGATGTTTGAATCTACATTGGGTTGATAATACGCACAAACAATAATTGAAGCCTCGTAAATTTTTGCGGGGCTTTTTTGCTATTCCGGTTTTACATTAAATCTGTTATCGAAACTAAAGTTTTTAAAGATTTTTTCGGTTACTTCAAAAATGGGTGCGACAATTTTAAAGAAACTAATTTCCGACATATCGGAAGTAGGGAAAAATCTTTCTATATTGTATATTTTTATACCAATAAAATAATGAAAGAAAGAAGTAGCTTATGAAAAAGAAACCGGGAATTGGAAAAATGATTAGGGCGCCTTTCCTGTCATCCATTATCGCTCCCATAGTATTGGGAACCCTGCTGGCTGTTTACCTGAACGACAGTATCGAGTTGCTCAATTTTCTAATCGTGTTAATTATCGGCATTGGATTACATGTAGCTACCAATGTTTATAACGACATTTATGATACCATACAGGGAACAGACAAGGTGAATGTGCATCGGAATGAATCCAGTGGAGGTTCAGGGGTTTTACTTGATCATCCTGAGCTTATGGGAAAAATGTATCTTCTGGCACGCATCGGACTGATTGTGGCGCTAACCGGAACAATAGCACTCATGCCGCTTATAGATAAAAGGTTATGGCCATATCTGTGGGGACTTTATTTGCTTTCAGCTTTTTTCAGCAAGTACTATACAGCGCCACCATTTAAGCTGGCTTACAGGGGATGGGGCGAAATATCTGTCTGGTTTGCTTTTGGACCCATGGCTATTCTTATAGCAACGGTTAGTCAGAACCTGGGATTGCATCCATTGGTTTTGTTGCTGATGCCGGCTACGGGGCTCAGTACTTCTTCCATATTACTGGCAGGCCAGATGATTGATTTGGACGCAGATCGTGCGGGTGGTAAACACGGAGTTGCATCGCGAATGGGTACCCGGTTTACTGCAGTACTTTATCTTCTAGTGCAGTCAGGAATTATTTTAAATGTTATTTTATTGTTCATCTTTTTCCCGGACAATTCGTGGCTTTTCCTTATTGCACTTATTCCTTACCTGCTTATTTTTCCTAAAGCTGCAGGTATTATTTTTAAAAATCATGACAACCCTGACCTGATAAAACAAGGCGCTAAACAAACGGTGCTTATCCATATAGCATTTTCTTTTTTGCTTATTCTTGGGTTTGTGTTATATATTCTTTTTTGACAACCGAAGCTGATTGCTGTTTATTAAAAGAGCCACGATAATAAAAGGAAAAAAACGAAAGCAGTAACCGAACCCAGCATATTTACCAGATCATTTGGAGTAATGGATTCCAATGATTTCCGCTTTCTAAAATACTTCATCTGAAGCATTTTGTCTTCCACAAAAGCTCCAAGCAAAGAATCTACAAAGGTGGCAAAAAACGCAGAAATGCTTAGAATTGCTATCATATTCCAGTTGTAAAAGCCAAAAAATCCATAGTATGATAAGGATGAGATAATAGCCGTACCAGCTAATGCGGTTAAACTGCCAAACAAAGAAATACCACCATTTGAGCCGGCTTGAACCGTTCTCATCTTCGACAAAGAAAAGCATCTTTTATTCAGCAAAGGACCAATCTCACTGGCCCAGGTATCAGCAGTTACAGCAGCCACGAAAGCAATAAAGAGCAGTATAAATATTTCACTTTGCGTGAATAAAAACAGTATGGAGCTGGTTACTGCCCAAATTGTATTGGCTATAACCTGCCAGGCATTCCGGGCAGTGGAATTTTTTCCGGCGCTTTTTTTTGCATGATGTAATTTTGTAAAAGCTGCGGAACTCAGAAAAAAAAGCAAAACGGGTGTCAGCCAGGGCCAACCTGCAATTCCTGCAAAATAAAAACCCAGTAAAAAAGCAACAAAACTTCCCCGGCGGGTAAGAATTTTGAATTTAAATAACAAAAAGCATCCTGGTGCTAAAACGAGCAAAACAGTGGACAAATAAAGGTAATCAGCCCCAAATTGATGAGTCAGTAAGAATAATAAGGCAAGCCCGGCCGGAATAGTGAAATTGTCAGAACCCCGCATAGAGGCTGTTTCCAGAATAACTGCCCACAGTAAAGCAAAGAGAATATAAAAGAAATTTGAATTCAATGGATTGGGCAATAAAAAATAAAAAATCAAACTGGCAGAAAAAGCGTAGGCTGCAATTCCGTAAATACTTTTCCGGTCGTGGAACGTCCGAATCCAGCCATTTCCCTTCTGTATCTGTCCCACAAAATTTGCCAGCGTATCTGAAATGGAGAGAACCAACAAAGCAGATTGAAAATAATACAAAGGCAAATGATACAATATTAAATAAGACGACAATATACCAACGGGATAAAAAAGGGTACCCAGACTTGCATCAGTCGTTTTATGCAAAAGGCGAAATTTTTTATAATTGAAAGTCAGAAAAGAGAAAACAGTACCGGCTATAATTAGATACAGCAAAACATTCTTCTCCAGAACATGGCTAAGTATCCATATAATCAGACCGATAGAAAGATGAATAAGTTTCCTGATAATTAGTCCCTTCTGATCTGTCATAGTTTTTTCTTTGGAGGTTTAAATTTATAATAATTATGCTAAAACTATTCATGCTCAGGTGGAATCAAGTTTGTCAGCCGCAATCCACTTTACGTCATCAATCCCAAAAACTAACTGATATGATTGGGCAATTACACGAAAAAGCGCACAATCCTGTGAAAGCATGAATGACTCCATTTCGGGATGTCGCTTCAGATGCGCCTGGTAGGGCGCTTCATTCCCGGCTATAATTATTTCTTCAGTTTGTCCGATAATGGTTAGCACTACACTTTCCTTCAGCCCTTCCATATTTAAATATTCACCTTCAATGAGAACAGCCACCTTATTGTTATCAGAAAGATTTCGATACTTAAGCGTATTCCGGTAGGTAACAAAAATAATTTGCCGAAAATTTTTAAATGGTGTTATTGCTATTAAACTCGTGTGCGGCTGGCCATTACCCTCTGTGGCCAGAACAGCAAAGCCACTGTTTTTAAGTACGGCCCCAATATAATCCTTTATTGTGTTCTGTTTATTCATATTCTTATAAGGCTGGGAAGCCCGAATTGTTTTGTCCATTCGCTGGCAATATTTCTTATTATTCCTCAGAAGATGAATGCTTAAAAGGCATAATATTATCCATACAAAATTGTGCTTTACCGTTGTTGTAAGTTTTTATGTAAATATTCTTTTATCAAATCAACTTAAAAATATATTTTTTAAAGCTCTGTCCAGGTTGTTTAAACGTTTGTAAAAATTTAAAAACATTTTTGCCATAAATAAACCAATGGCTAAATTAGTAAAAGTTAGGTTGTATCAGGTTATTTTAAAACATGTTCTTTTAAAATCTGATTTTGGAATTATGCCTACCTTTGCCCACTGTGCAGAAAAGAGAAAATTATGCAAAAATTGTTGTTGTTTTTGGTTTTATTTATTCCGGTTACCCTGTTTTCGCAGGTAAACCAAACCGATTCCAGTGGTTTGCGACAGGGGAAATGGCAAAAGGAGTATCCCAATGGGCGGCTGATGTACGAAGGAATGTTTGAGGACGGAAAGCCAGTGGGAGAGTGGACCCGTTTTCATGAAGGCGGACAGGTGAAAGCCAAAATCAGGTATGCAGAAAGTTCTGATTCTGCCTTTGCGCAACTGTTCGACCAGTGGAGCAAAAAAATTGCCGAAGGTGTGTATGTAAACGAAAAAAGAGAAGGGGAATGGATTTTCTTTTCAAATAACGTAAAAGTTGCTGAAGAAGAATTCAGTAACGGAGAAAAGCACGGATTGTCGCAAACGTTTTATCCTACCGGAGAAGTACTTGAAGAATCGGAATGGGAAAATGGAATTCAGCAAGGTAATTACCGGGTATTTTTTAAATCCGGAAAACCATATATGCAGTGCAAATTAAGCAACGGAAAACGAAACGGGTTGTGCCTTTCCTATTTTCAAAACGGAAAGGTTGAAATGGAAGCGCACTACAAAAACAATTTACGGCACGGCGAATGGAAGTTTTACAACGACCAGGGTGAATATTTATACACGTTAATTTATGAAGACGGGCAATTGCTGAATCCTGAAGTACGCGACAGCATTGACAACAATCAGATTCTGGAACTTGAATCCGGCCGGCATTCCATTCCCGATCCTGAGAAATTTATGCAGGATCCTTCGGAATACATGATGCAAATGCAAAATATCAGGTAAAAATCAGGATATTTCGTTATTTTGCGATGTATTTTACAAAGAAAAAAAATCACCGGAATTGATCAGGCCGCGATGAAGAAAATAATTTTCCTGTTCATATTAGCCCTTTTTTTTGAACCTTTTATTACAAAGGCTCAGAGCTATTACTGGGTGGCTTTTACAAACAAGGATAATTCACCCTGGTCGCTTTCCTTTCCTGAAGATTATCTTTCTGAAAAAGCCATTGAACGAAGGGAAAAACAAAATATCGCCATCGATTCGCTCGATTTACCGGTAAATCCATCTTATATTCAGCAGGTTCTGAATTTGGGTGCTACCTTTGTTCACGCTTCCAAATGGTTAAATGGGATAACGGTAAAGGTTCCCAACGGTGATTTTTTAAATGAAGTATCCCAATTATCTTTTGTTAAAGAAGCTCAACTCACCAAAAGAGAAACCCAGGTCAAAAGTTCAGTTAATAAATTTTTTGTGCCTGATATTTCAGATAAAACACTTGAAATTGATACATTGATTTATGGGAAATCATCACATCAGGTTGCCCAGCTAAACGGACAGTTTTTACACAATCAGAATTTTAAAGGCCAGGGAATAACGATAGCGGTTTTGGATGCCGGTTTTGATCGCGTAAACCAATATGCTGCATTCGATAGTTTATGGATTTACGGACAAATTGCCGGAACAAAAGATTTTGTGGCAGCAGGTGAAGATTTTTTTGAAGGGCATTACCACGGAATGAGCGTTCTTTCCACCATGGGCGGAAATGTTACCGGAGAATTAATTGGTACGGCACCAAAAGCAACGTATTGGCTTCTTCGCTCGGAAGATCACAACACCGAATTTCTGATTGAAGAAGATAACTGGGCAGTTGCAGCAGAATTTGCTGACAGCGTGGGCGCCGATGTCATCAATTCCTCGCTGGGCTATTATACTTTTGACGACCCGGCAATGAACCATACTTATGCCGATATGGATGGAAATACCACCCGGGTGGCCAAGGCAGCCAATATTGCTGCTTCCCGCGGAATGCTCGTATTTTCCAGCGCCGGAAATGAAGGCCGTGAGAATAATCCCTGGAAATACATAATTACACCGTCTGACGGTGACAGTGTGATGGCTGTGGGAGCCGTAAACAAGGATGGAGTTCCTGCCCCGTTTACTTCATGGGGACCGGCATCCGACGGAGACATTAAACCCAACGTTGCGGCAGTTGGCTGGAATACCATCATTCAGCGCAGCAACGGCACCATCGGCACCGGAAACGGAACTTCCTACTCTTCTCCGGTTATGGCCGGCGCAGCCGCATGTTTATGGCAGGCAAATCCGTTTGCCTCTGCACCGCAGGTGAAAAGTGCTCTTGAGCAGAGTGCCCATTTATATGCAAATCCTGATTCATTGCTGGGATTCGGAATACCTGACCTGAAATTAGCCGATAAAATTTTAAAAACCACAATTCTTGAACAATGGGCAAACGGCTACAACTGGCTGGTTTATCCCAATCCTCTGGATAATTATATCATCCTTCAAAAAAACAGCAATGTTTCAGACGAAAAGGTGTGGATTTCATTTTATACCCTGGATGGTAAACTGCTTAGAAAAGAACAAAAATCCGATGCCCCGAAAATTATGATTCAAAATTTGCAGTCATTGCCGACCGGTTTGTTAATTTTACACATAGTTTCAGGTGATATTTCTGAGGCTGTAAAAATAAGGATTAGTCGTTAAGCAGATGGAGCAAAAGCTGACATTATTCGAATTAAACCAGTGGATTAAGGATGCACTAAGCAGTGCAATCCCCGGAACAGTTTGGGTTGTTGCAGAAATTAGCGAACTGAAAGAAAACCGCAACGGACATTGTTATCTGGAACTGGTGGAAAAGGAAGGGAATGAGATTACTGCACGAGCCCGGGCAACAATCTGGTCATACACTTACCGCATTTTGAAACCTTATTTTGAAACTACCACCGGCCAGTTTTTTACCCATGGATTAAAAGTACTGGTGCAGGTTTCGGTGGAATACCATCCGGCTTACGGATTAAGTCTGAACATCAAAGATATTGACCCTGCCTACACAGTAGGCGACATGGCGCTGCAACGAAAGGAAATTATCGAACGGCTTCAAAACGAAGGGGTTTTCGATATGAATAAAGAACTGGAACTGCCGCTGGTGCCTCAAAAAATTGCCGTTATTTCTTCCAAAACCGCTGCCGGTTACCAGGATTTTATGAACCAGTTGGAAAACAATCCGCCGGGTATTAAATTTTATACACACCTTTTTGAAGCATACATGCAGGGAACGGAAGCTGTTCCTTCCATTATGGCAGCTCTTGAACGGATTTTCGAATACGAAGAATTTTTCGATGCGGTGGCCATTATCCGCGGCGGGGGCGCCACTGCAGACCTGAGTAGTTTCGATAATTACGATCTGGCATTTCATATCACACAGTTTCCTTTGCCGGTGGTTACCGGAATCGGCCACGAAAAAGATGACACAATCATCGATTTGGTTGCTCACACACGCATGAAAACACCCACAGCAGTGGCCGAATTTTTTATCAGCGGTGCCGAACGTTTCTATGAAAGGTTGACCAGTTTGGAGGAAGAAGTGGTTCAGTTGGCCCGAGAAACTGTGGATTCAAAACAGGAGCAACTGGCAGATTATGCTGAAAATTTACACCGTTTTGTGGGAACTTTCATCAACGAAAAAAACAGGCAGTTGGTTAAAACCGGAAATAATTTACAGCAACAGGTCAGCCGGTTTTCATTCAATAAAAAATATGAACTGAATAACCTGAAACACGACCTGCACTCCGCCTTTTCAATTTGGAAGGTGGAAACCAGGAATTCCATCGACCGGCAAAAAAGAATTTTAAAAAGGGTGGTTCATGAATCATTGCTAAAAGAAATGGCTAATTTTAACCAACTAAAAGAACTGGTGAAACATGAATCCGTGCGGTTTCTGACAAAAGAACAGGAGCGGACTCTTCGGAATGAAAATACTGTGCGTCTGTTGAATCCCGAAAATGTACTCAATCGCGGTTATACGTTGACCCTGAAAGAGGGAAAGATTGTAAAATCAGCGGTACCGCTTGAGTTGAATGATGAAATTGAAACCCGGTTTGCCGATGGAAAAGTAAAAAGTAAAATCACAAAAAAAGAATAACATGGCAACAAAAAAAGTAACCTATAACGAAGCAATTTCGGAGATTGAAGAAATTCTCGAAAAAATTGAAAACGAAGAACTCGATGTGGACGAGCTTGCCGATAAAGTAAAACGGGTTTCGGCATTGTTGAAAATTTGCAAGGACAAACTGCTCAAAACCAACGAACAGGTGGAGCAGATTTTAAAAGAAATGGAAGAATAGGAATATTTTCAAATTCGTACTTTTGTAAAAATGGATATTATGAAAAAAGAGGATGTCGCAAAAACAATAGATCATGCGGTTTTAAAACCGGAATTTACAGCGGCGGATTTGCAAAAACACGCTCAAATGTGTATTGAAAACAAGGTGTTCAGCATGTGTGTGAAACCGTGCGATATAAAATCGGCCAAAGCACTTTTGGAGGGAAGCGGTGTGAAAGTTTCCTGCGTGCTCAGTTTTCCCCATGGTGCCGATGCCACTCCCGTTAAGGTTTTTCAGGCGAAACAGGCCATAAAAGATGGTGTGGATGAAATTGACATGGTGATGAACATCGGGAAATTTCTGGGGGAAGATTACCATTATGTGGTGGAAGATATTGCCTCCGTCGTTGAAATAGCGCATAATTATGGTGTTTTGGTGAAGGTGATTCAGGAAAGCGGATTTCTTACGCTTGAACAGGTGGAAAAAGCCTGCGAACTTTCATACATGGCAGGTGCCGATTTTGTAAAAACTTCAACCGGTTTTGGCCCCGGCAAAGCCACCCCCGAAGTGATTGACGTTATGGTAAAAACGGTGGGCGATAAAATGAAAGTGAAAGCCTCGGGCGGAATTCGTACCTGGGAAGAAGCAGTCGCTTTTTTGGATCAGGGCGCCGACCGGCTTGGAATTGGCTCAACCGAAGCCGTTTTGAACGGAGCTAAAGCTGAAGGAAATTATTGATTTTATTTCTCCAAAAAAACAGGCATATTTGTAATCCTTGCTGAAAAGGAGAAATCATGTATTTTTTAAACGGCGATCGAATATATATAAAACCAGAAACCGGCTGCGCTTCACTTGATGCTCAGTTGCTCAATTGTTTTGAACAGTTGCAAAAAATCAATTCAGGCAAACAGATTTTTAAACTGAATTTTTTTGCCGAGGTTTCTTCAAAAGAAAATTACGTGAAGTTGCAATCCCAATTGCAGCGCTTGGTTGCCGAAAAATTTCAGAATCCGGTTATTTGTGCGCTTATTGCGCAACCTCCTTTAACTTGCCGTATTTTGGTGGAAGCTTTTTATTTTGATCCCGCTCTCTGGAAACAGGAATTCATTCATTCCGAAAATGGTTCTGCCATGCTCTTTAAAAGAGAAAACGCCAGTGTTTTGATTGGAAACGCACAATCTGACAATTCTTCCGGATGCAGACAAAATGCTGAAACAGTTTTTAATTCGTTTGAAAATTTATTAAAACGTGCAGGAATAAAATTTCATTCAGTCATTCGGCAATGGAATTACATGGAGAATATTACTGACTTCGATGGAGATAATCAGCGCTACCAGGATTTTAACAATGTGCGGGCCGGTTTTTATGCTGAACATTTTAAGAAAAACGGATTTCCTGCGGCTACCGGAATTGGCATGAACCGGGGAGGTGTTATTATCGAATTTGTTGCGCTGGATGCTGCCGAGGCAGTTAGTCTGCCGCTCGATAATCCGGAACAGATAGCTGCGCATGATTACAGCAAAAATGTGCTGGTAGGAAATGAGTTAATAAATAAATCGACACCAAAATTTGAACGTGCCCGCTACCTGGAGCTGTTTGGCAAAAAGCAGGTTTTTATTTCGGGAACAGCTTCCATCAGGGGCGAAAAAACAGTTGGCATTGGCGACCCGGCAAAGCAAACCAAAATCACCATTCAAAACATGCAACGGTTATATTCACCGGAAATATTGTCTCTACTATCCGAAAATTCACTTCGCCCGGTTTACGGGCATGCCCGGGTATATGTAAAAAACCGTAAAGACTTTGCCGCCATCAAAAAAACCTTTAAAAGCTATTACGGCAATCTGCCCGTGGTTTACATTATTGCTGATATTTGCCGGGAAGATTTACTAGTGGAAATTGAAGGGAAGGTGATACTTGAATAATAAAATTTTCACTTATTAATTCAGAAACTGTCTTTCAGAAAAGCAGGATTAAGACCTCTGTGATCTATGTGCCTATGTGTTTTGTCCTCCTTCAGAAACCATATTCCTGATAAAGTAGGATTAAGGCTGAGTTGGAATGAGCGAATCGCCCGAATGGATGCCTACGGCAAAATCCAAGTACCGGAAAATTCAGAATTAAGATGTAAAGGTTGGCTGGTGGCATCTGTTTATGTGAGGGAAGTAATATGATTTTTAAAGAAGTACTGAATTTTACCGTATATATTTGTGTTCTGTAAGGAATTTTTATGATTTTTATAAAAAATGTAAAGCGATGAGGAAAACTACCAAAGAAATAATCAAAGAGAAAGAACAAATCATTGCTTCTGATAGAGATAGTCAAATATTTTTCGATGCGGTAACTCAACCGGCAAAACCGTCTGAAACTTTAAAAAAGGCTCTGGAAGATTACCACAAAAGAAAAAGAACCGTTCTTTTTTGAGAAAATGGTTCTATTTGAACTTTCAATTTCCTGAAGCGAAGTAATGGATTTTCTCAGAACCTCAAATCCACCCCAACCATAAAATGCCGGCCGGCCTGCGGGAAATAGCCATCCATTTTGTATCGCTCGCCACCCAAAATATAAGAATAAACCCAGGCATTGCTTTCGTATTCTTCGCTGAGCAGGTTATTTACCATCAGGTGGAGGGCAACCTTGTCAAACAGCTTGGTATTGAATGAATAATCCACCTTCAGGTTATTCACCAAATACGCGTCCAGACTGCGTTCGTCGCTCGAGGTGTTGTCGATAAACTGTTTGCCCACGTAAGAAGAAATAAAAGCGAAATTGAGATTTTTCACCGGTTCGTAAACCAGTTGGCTGTTGGCAATCACGTTGGGCGAAAAAGCAATGTCAGTGGTTCCAAGGTTAAAAGATTCCTGTTCCCAGGTATCCCAATTGTCCACGTATTCAGTAAAGTTTTCAATTTTATTTTGGCTGAATGTGGCGTTGGCCAGCCATTGCAGATTGTGTGTAATTAAAACCACCGATTGCAGTTCAACACCTCTCCTGAAACTTTTTTCTACATTGGTCATAATGGGATTGCCCACATCGTTGATTTCGCCGGTTAGCACCAACTGGTCGTTGTAATTCATTAAATAGAAATTCAAATTTCCCGAAAAACGAGGCGATTTGAATTCATACCCCATTTCCCAATCGTAAAGGGTTTCATAAACCGGAGGCTCCGCCTCAAGTCTGTTGTCGATGTATGCCGAACGGTTGGGTTCGCGGTTGGCTGTGGCAAACGACAAATACAAATTTTGATTCTCTGTCGGCTCGTAAAAAACTCCCAGTTTCGGATTAAAAAAGCTGAATTCGTGTTCCTGTGTGATATTCCGCAAATCGTCGTCAATACCGTCAATCGAATAATCAATGAGGCGGTATTGAATGTCCGCAAAAAGGTTCAGCTTTTCAGCTACCTGGTAATTATATTTTCCAAAAAGGTTGAAATCCTTTTTAAGGCCATTGTTGGAATACCATTCGTGATTGAAGTCAGCATTGCCTAAAAACCGAGCCCAGATTACATTTCCGTAATGGTCGCCGTCATACGTATTCCAACCGCCCCCCAAGGTAAAATCGCTTTTTCTTTTTTGGTAGTTTAATGAATAAGTGAGCCCGTAAAAATGGTTGTCGAGCCATTTCCGGTTCACCAAATCGGTAGATTCCACTATTTCTTCACCAATATGGATATTTGGAATCTGGTAATCTTCCAGGTCTTCATCTTCCTTAAAGTTTTCGTAGTATCCTTTTCCACGGATATAAAAACCCGAAGCATTCAAATTTAATCCCGGACTAAATTTGTGTGAAAAATGCAACTGGTAGTGGTCTTGCTGATAGTAATCTACCTGATTTTCGTAGGTGTACAAATTGTAGGTGCGGCTGTTGGAATTAATCATTTCCTGCGTTTGATCGTGCGAGTAAAGCCAGTGATCTTCGTAGCGTTGCATTCCTTCCAAATCGTTATTTAATCGAACTGAAGGAACACCGTTCCACGATTGATATGTTGTTTCAATTCCTGAAAAAACATTGGCTTTTAAAACCGTATTTTCGGAATAATATCCTGCAGAAACAAAGAACGATTTCAAATCGGAAAAAGCCCGGTCGATAAATCCGTCGGAGTTTACTTTGGAGAGCCGTGCATCAAGGGTGAATTTACCGTTAAGAAGTCCGGTACCGGCAGAAACTGTGTTTTTAAATGTTTTAAACGAACCGGCAGCGGTTTTGTATTCTGCATACGGGTCTTTGTTTAGGGTATTGGTTTGCAAGTTGATGGTGGCTCCAAAAGCAGCAGCGCCATTTGTTGATGTTCCCACGCCGCGCTGAATTTGTATGTTTTCGAGCGATGAGGCCAGATCCGGCTGATCCACAAACCATGTTCCGTGCGATTCGGCGTCATTTAGGGGAATTCCGTTCACCGTCACGTTAATTCGGTTCAGGTCGGTGCCGCGAATACGGAAGTTGGTGTAACCCACGCCGGCACCTGCATCAGAAGTAGCCACAAATGAAGGAGAAAGTTGCAACAAATAAGGAATATCCTGCCCCATGTTGCGGGCGGCAATTTCTTCTCCGGTAATGTTGGTGTAAGCCACCGGGGTTTTGTCTTTGGCGCGTGTGGCCGAAACGAGCACCTCGCCCGTCATAATGGAAGCCGGTTCCAGTTGGAAGGTTACAGGTTGTTCGGAAGGAACTTTTACCGGTATTTCCTGCGTTTCGAAACCCACAAAGGAAGCTTTCAGAATGTAGTCGCCTTTTTTCAGATTTCGGAATTCGAAACTGCCATCGCTTTTGGCAGACACCCCGTAAAAGGTATTTTCAATAACAACGCTGGCACCGGGAAGTGGTTCTCCGTTCCCGGTTACAACTCCTTTCAGGTTATGTTGCCCCAGCGCGGCAACAACCATAAACTGCAACAGCAGCCAAAAACTTAAACGTTTCATTTTTAGAAATTTTGGTTATCAAACTAACCAATGGAGAGGGACGCATCCCTTTTGCCCTCCCTTCGCCGGCATTACCCGGATCAGGTTCAGTGGGTATAATCTCAGCCCTTAATTATTAAGGCACCCCCATTGCATAAATATCGGGGCAAAGTTAAAAAGGATATTTGAAAAAGACAAAAACGGAATTTATTTTTAAAAATAAGGTGCGCTTTTCCCCGCGGCCATTTTTGTTTTTTAGTCTGTCTCTTTTTTTATGACGACCTGGTGAACCGTCTCAAGTACACCCGGGATGGTGTGCGCCGAAGGGATGTCTATGCCAGGAGGTGCTCCGGTGGGCTTAACGGCTCACCGGCCATCTGCTCGGCTGTGCTTAAGTGGCTTATGCTGCAATTTCAATTCCTGTCTTTTTTATTTCAATCACAAACGGATTTCCTGAATCAAAATCAGCATGAGAAATAGGATGTGGTTCAATTCTTGAATCAATTTGTGCTGCCAGCATCATGAGTTGTACTTGAATTTCAAATCGTTTTGAATCATCCAGATTTGAAAAAATCAATGCGACATCTATATCACTATCCTCAGTCGATTTTCCTTTAGCATATGAGCCGAATAGATATACTTTCTCAATATCAGTGAATTGTTCTTTAATTAAATCCAAATATTTTGCTATTGTTGAATCAATGTTTTTATCCATGGTCTTAGCTTTTTTAATTTATCAATCCACTCTTCGGTAAATTCAGTTGTACATTGTTTTTTAAAGCTCATTTTATAATCATCATATCTGGCATTGATGTTAAATGCTGTAATAGTCACAAGTTGTTTTTTTATGTCATCCGTCAGACTCAATTCAGCTTTCTCTGCAAGTCTCAATAGGTTATGAATAAATGGCGGATAGTCAGATTTTACTTTTACATAATAAGCTTTTAAAAGTTTTTCAATCATCAAGTGCCCAATAAATAAAGACCAACTAAATCTTTTCGAATCAAACATTACAATCATTGTCTCATAATCATCATCAGAGCCAGCAATCCAATATTCAATCAGTTTATTTTTGTTAAAATCTTTATTATCCATAATTTCAAAAATACGAAAATATCAATAATCCGCGCTATGAACATGGACGAAATGCTCTTTTGCCATAAAGCGCTACTGAAAGCTCTGAAAATATCAATTTTCAGCGTTAAATAGCAGCGTGTAGCATGAAATATTTACAGAGGTTGCCCCGCCCGGCTATAGCGGTTGAACGGAAAATTGTCCCTTGGGTATTCCTGACGACTTGGCGAACCGCCCCGAGCAATCGGGATGGTGTGAGAGCCTCTCCCTGCCAGCGTTTGCTGGTGGGGCGGGCTACTCGATTATATGCCGTATTTATTAATTTCATTCATCTTAAATATTTGATAAAACTTTAATTCCACTTTTTCTCATAAGTTCACTTGCATTAAAGTCATTACAAATACCCGGATGAAGTTCATAACTAAAAATCATTGAATTCTCCTTAATTTCACTGTTAAAACTATAATTTGTAACCAACCTTTTATTCTCCGATAACTTTGCAAGTTCAATATCATGTGTTGCAATAATTCCTGACGCTTTAAGCCCACTTATCTGATTAATCAATGAAAAACCTCCTTTATGCCTGTCTTCCGAGTTTGTGCCTTTAAACATCTCGTCTAAAAGAAAAAATACATTTTGACTCTTTTCAATTAGTTTCAGCATCTTTTCAATTCTACTTAATTCGGCATAAAAAGAAGAAATTCCTTTTTTTAAATTATCTTGGGTTCGCATACTTGTAAAAATTTTCAGGTTCGAAACCTGCCCATATTTTGCACAGCAAGGAGCCCCGGCTAAAGCTAAAACAAGGTTTACACCGACGGTTCTCAAAAACGTACTTTTCCCTCCCATATTTGAACCTGTAACCAAAACAACATTACCTTGTCCCTCTGAATGAAAATTATTACATACTCGTTTTTTCGCATTTATTAAAGGATGCCCCAACGACTCAAAATATACATAGCTGTTTTTATCTGTAATTTCAGGAAATGTATATGTTGGGTTTGAATAGCAAAAACCTGCGAAACTATTAATTACCTCAAATTCACTAACTGCTTCAGACCATGATTTTAGAAACGCTTTATTTTTTGATTTCCATTTTTCGGCACCAATAATCAAGTAAATATCAATAAGTAGAAAAGGGTGGCGATCCGGTATTACGCAGATTTACAATAATTTGATCAAAAATTGCTCCTGCTTGTTAATATATAAACAACTAAAAATTAACAGTTAT
>NZ_JAWLCI010000083.1:0-20335 GCF_041687215.1 Mariniphaga sp. | reverse complement strand
TTGACTGGAGTTAAACCAAATTGGCCACGATAAAATAGCTTTTGTCTTATAGCCGAAGTAAAAATCGGCTCAAAAAAATCAATTTGGATTTTTAAGTATAATGTATCAGGTACAATACTTTTTATTGGTGTAATAACCGATTCTAAATGGATTTCTGTTAGAACTTTAACTATTAAATCATTAATTATGCCCGAAAAAAATGTTTTATCCACTGGCCCTATGGAAGGGGAACTGGTAGTAATTTTCAAACCAGGTGCTGAAATAACAGCAACGAAGAAAACTGTCCGATCATCTAAAAGGTTGAATGTATCTTCACTGAACAAAACGTTAAAACAGTTCAAAGTTGAAATTTCTCCTGTTTTTCATCCGAAAAGGAGTGTGGCATCCATGTCGCGCACTATGAAAGCAGAGTTGAAAAAATCTGCTGTAATCCCGCAAACCATTTTTTCATTACACAGTACCCAAAATATTGAAACGCTTCGGCAGGAATTTCTCAGGGATTCTAAAGTTGAAGCAGCTTACATAAAACCTTTTGCCGAGGACCCCAGCATTAACTGGGGTTCGCCTGATTTTTCCGGAAACCAGGGTTATCTGGATGCAGCACCGGGCGGAGTTGATGCCCGTTTTGCATGGAATCTGGTTGGTGGAAAAGGTGATGCAGTTTCTATTACAGACGTGGAGCAGGGATTTAATTTTTCTCATGAGGATTTACGAACAAAAATCAGTGGGTTAATTGGGGGAAACAATGTTTTTACCTCCCAAAACCATGGTACGGCTGTATTGGGCGTGCTTGGTGCGGCAGAGAACAGTTTTGGCATGACAGGCATTTCGCCTCAATCCAAAATTGTGGCTATTTCACACAATGGTCTGGGAACGTCGCAGGCCATTATTAATGCAGCCGACAAATGTAAGGCCGGTGATATCATTCTCCTGGAAGTTCACCGACCCGGCCCGTCTTATGATTTTAAAGCCCCTGCCGGACAGCGGGGTTTTATTGCTATTGAATGGTGGCCCGATGATTTTGCTGCCATTAGATATGCCGTATTAAAAGGAATTCTGGTGGTTGAAGCGGCAGGTAACGGAACTGAAGACTTCGACAAAGAGATTTATAACCAGCGCCCCAGTGGATTTCCGTCCGGTTGGAAAAACCCGTTTAATCCGGCTAATCCGCAATCGGGAGCAGTTATTGTTGGGGCAGGTGCTTCGCCTTCTTCTGCGGACCGGACCATTCTCGGATTTTCCAATTGGGGGCGCCGGGTAGATGCACAAGGTTGGGGACATAATGTGGCTACCCTCGGGTATGGCGGTGCTCAAAATGATAAGTACGTCAGTATCAATCCAAATAATAACTGGACAGTCGAGAGTGGTTTCCCCAAAAACCTCAGCGATATTGGTCCTGGAATGAAATCAGGTATAGATGCAGCATTGTGGAGCGAAACCAACAATAAGGTCTATTATTTCAGAGGTTCTGAATATTACCGCGTAGATCCCAATAACGGGTGGGCAATTGATGGCGACTATCCCAAAGATATTAAAGGAAACTGGCCGGGATTCCCCGATTCCTTTACAAAAAAAATAGATGCTGCTTTATGGAGTAACACCAATAATAAAATCTATTTCTTTAAAGGAAATCAGTTTATTCGGGTTGATCCGAATAATGCATGGAAAGTAGATCCCGGGTATCCGAAGCCAATAGCCGGAAACTGGCCCGGATTTCCTGCATCTTTCGCAAAAGGAGTAGATGCGGCAATATACAGTTTTAAAAACAACAGAATTTATTTTTTCCGTAATAACCGGTATATCCGTGTTAACCCGGCAAATACCTGGAAAGTTGACCCGGGGTATCCCAAACTTATTTCGTCAAACTGGAGAAATCTACCCCTTGTATTTCGCAGAGGAATTGATGCTGCCATATATGATAAAACCAACGACAAGGTTTATTTTGTAAAATCGCATGATATATTGTACACAAACGGTTTCAGTGGCACATCCAGTGCATCGCCGGTGGTTACCGGGGCTTTGGCCTGTATTCAGGGTCGTCTGAAAGCCAGAGGCAAACCTTTACTTACGGCCACTTCAGCACAAAATTTGTTGCGATCTACCGGTTCGCCCCAGCTCCGGTTAAGTGGTGCCCAGGAGCAGAATAAAATATCTAACTGGAAGGGTTTAAATGCAACTTTTGGCAGTGGAATAGATGCTGCATTATGGAACGGCAAAAGCAACACCATATACTTTTTTAAAGGCAATCAGTATGTCAGAATCAATCCCACAAATAACTGGAATATAGATCCCACATATCCCAAACCTATTGAAGGCAATTGGCCGGGATTTCCGGATTCCTTTAACAATGGGGTGGATGCAGCGCTATGGAGTGACCCCAATAAAAAAGTATATTTTTTTAAAGGAAATCAGTTTATCCGGGTTGATCCTTTTAACGGATGGAATGTTGATCCAGGGTACCCTAAATCGATTTCGGGCAGTTGGCCTGGATTTCCGGCTTCTTTTGCAAGCGGGGTTGATGGCGCTCTTTGGAGCCATACCAACAAAAAGATTTATTTTTTCAAAGGAAACCAATTTATCCGGGTAGATCCGGACAATAACTGGCAGGTGGATGCCGGGTATCCAAAATCCATCACTCCATCGTGGCCAGGATTTCCTTCAGATTTTGCATCAGGAATTGATGCGGCTGTTTGGAGTGGCACCAATTCAAAAATTTACTTTTTTAAAGGTGAAAAATACATCAGATCAGATCCCGGAAACAGTTGGAAGGTTGATCCCGGTTATCCTAATATTATTGCACATCAGCGAATTGGTAACCGTCCTAATCTGAAACAGGTTTTTCAAAACCTTGATATTGCATCAAACTGGCCCGGTTTTCCGCAATCCTTTGGCCAGGGTGTAGATGCTGCATTATGGAGCGAAACCAACAAAAAAGTCTATTTTTTCAAAAACAACCAGTTTATACGGGTCGATCCTTTTAATAACTGGGAAATGGATGCGGGATATCCCAAAACAATCAGCAGCAGTTGGCCTGGTTTCCCAAGTTCTTTCGCTACTGGAGTAAATGCCGCACTTTGGAGTGACCCTAATAAAAAGATTTACTTTTTTAAAGGGAATCAATTTATACGGGTCGATCCGAATAACGGCTGGAAAGTAGATCAGGGTTATCCGAAAACCATTGCAAGCAGTTGGCCTGGATTCCCGTCGAGTTTTGCCAATGGTGTTGATGCTGCACTTTGGAGTGGCACCAATAACAGAATTTATTTTTTCAAAGGAAATAAATACATCCGGGTTAACCCATCCAACGGGTGGAAAGTGGATCCGGGATATCCTAATTTTATTAACGGGAACTGGCGCGGGATACCGGCGTCATTTAAAAGTGGGCTAAGCGCAGTTTTGTGGAATGGGAAAAGTAAAAATGTTTATTTTTTCAAAAACAGTCAGTACCTGAAAATAATTCCATCAAACAACTGGACCATGGAGCCCGGGTATCCAAGAGGAATTATTGTCTGATGTCTAAAGTTAAATTTCAGAAGAGGATTACAGGGAATAGATTAAATCTGTTCCTTGTATCCTTTTCCGTAAAATTCTTTTTTAACAGGTTCATCACGAAAATTTTCATCGTCGTATTTTTTATTATTTCAGAATTTCAACCCGTTGATGGAAAAATTTGTGTGACCCGTAATGAAATTTCATTTAAATTGCAGGATATGGAAAATTTTGATGCATTACAAGCAGACGATACTTCTGAATTGATTGTTCAATTCAGACCAGACAGTGAAATTTTCGTTGATGAGATCGGAAATGTTATTTCTAGGAAAGGTGCCGATACCGGTTTGATAAATGATTTGCTCAAAAAACATCATGCTACAATTAAACCCATAGGAAGTAAATTAACCACCGGCAAAAATAAACCATCCATAGAATTTCCGGATTTTTTTGTGATTAGAGGAAAAGGAAACCTGGAAGCTATACGTCAGAAATTACTTAAAACAGAGATTGTTGATTCAGCATACATTAAACCGCCTGCCGAAGATCCGGAGTTCCAGGAATAAGATCGCAATAGGTTTCAGTGAAATTTGATTTTCGGGAAGATAACTTGTTTACCTCTCTATTAAAATCTGCTTAATTTATGAGTACTTTGCTGCCATGGAACATCGAAACCGAGCTTGTAAAAATATCGCATTTGGGGGTTACCATTGGAAATGAACAAAAGGGAAGAATTATTGCATTGCCAACTTCGGAGGTTTTTCATAATCAGGAACTTATTTCATCCTTTCTCAACGTTTTACCTGCGAACCTCGATAATGGTTTCCAGGCACATTTATACACCACGCCTTCTGATTCGTTGGTTGTTTATCTTCATCGTGTTAACGATTTCCTTATTGAACATGCATTAAACTGCCTTAAAGTTAATGCTGAAATTTGGAGAACTTTAACCGGCATTCAACTGGCAAGTAACAATTTTGTAATTGCCTTTCATCAAAAATCGGTGTCAGCAGCACAAATTCCGCCAGGCATTCATCTCTGCCAGGGATCGTTGTTGCAAGTGGCAATCAACAAGGCAAAGGAAACAGGAAAGGCACTGGTTGCATTTGTTTTTAACGAGCAGTTTTTACAAAAATCAGGAATCAGGTTACCAAAAAACAGTTTAATCCGGGATTATTCAAAAACAACTACCCTGTTGATGGATAAAAACAGCTCGATTAAATTGCTTCAAAAAAATGGCGTGCCCTTACCCGTTACTTATTTTTCACCGGAAATTAAAAAAATGGACAAAACCCTGAAATTTGTATTTAAGCCTTCGGGAGGGGCTGCGGGTTTAGGCGTTTATTTAAACGAAGGCAAGGGGGCTTCGCTGCATGAAATACTTCTGCACATCTGTTATTTGAAAAAAAATCATTTGCTGCCAGATAATTATCAAATCCAGGAATTTTTGCCTGGTCCGGTATATGGTGCGCTGATACTTTTTCGACCAGGAAAACAGCCCGAAATTTTACAAATACATGATCAGGTAATCAACCCAAAAAATAAATTTATTGCCGGTTCCTGGTCGCGAAAAACTCAAAGTCAGAAATATAATGAAGTGGAAAAGCTGGTAAAACAAATTGCAACCATAAAAGAGCTGAAATTTATCGGATTAATGGGTATTGATTTAATTGACGACAAAGTAATTGAAATCAATCCCCGTCTGACTGCTTCCTCTCCAATAAGCCATTTGTTACACCACGAAAATGCGATAAAAGATTTTTTGGGATTGAATTTTGAGATTAAACGCATTGACATTAATACCGGAATTTCCATTCCTCAGGAAATGATTTTAAGCGGACGACTGAAACATACCATTTTCAGAATTTGGAAAGAACACAATGTGTTAATCTTACCTCAGGGTTTAAATCCGGCCGGAAATTCCAGGATACTTTTCATTAACGATTATTCGCAGAATCGGGCACAACAGAAATTTTTAAAAGCTATCTGAAAAAAAAAACACTTTTATACGGTTACAGATTCCGGAAGTTGATTCGAAAATTCAATATATTTTTATTGAATCACTGACCAACCCAATCTTTAAAATCCACTGCTTTTAGCCGGCTCACCACAACTTCGTTTTCAAACATCGGATTGAGGCGCACTTTTAGTTTGCCCCCAAAATAGTTTTCAATTTTTTCGATGGACTGAATATTGACAACCATTTGCCGGTTTACCCGAAAAAAAGTCTCAGGGTCGAGCTGTTCTTCCAATGTCTCAAGTGAAAAATCGATAACGTGGTTTTGCCGGTTAAATGTCACAGCAGTAGTAATGCGGTTTTCACTGAAAAAGTATGCAATGTCTTCAACCGGAAGTTTATAAAAAGCAACTCCTTTGGAAACCAGAAACCGCTTGCGGTATTTTTTTTCACCACGGCGGATAGCTTCCAGAATTTCCGAATAATCCTGATTAATATTCTTTTCACCGGCCAGCTTTTTGAAATTTTCAAATTTTTCAATGGCTGCTTCCAAATCTTTCTCTTTGAAGGGTTTCAGCAGGTAATCGATGCTATTCACTTTGAATGCCTGAATAGCGTAGTTGTCGTAGGCTGTGGTAAATATCACCATGCTTTTTACCTCCACCTGGTTGAAAATGGAAAAACAAAGTCCATCGGCCAGTTGAATATCCATAAAAAAGAGGTCGGGATGAGGATTTTCGCGCAACCAGTCAACGCTGGTTTTAACACTTTCAAAACGATTCACAACCTGCCAGTCGGGTCGCAGTTTATTTATCATTCCTTCCAGCAGGCGAAGATTATAGGTCTCGTCTTCAATCAATACTATTTTTACTTTTCGGTTCATAACAATGGAATTTCCACCTCAAATTTTTCTTTACCCGGTCTCACTTTCACCGGTCTGTCTGTTAGCAAAGCATAACGCTGAGAAAGGTTTTCCAGGCCGGTTTTTTCGGAATAAGCAGATTCTTTCAGGTTTACTTTATTGCTGACAATGAGCTTTTCACCGTCTGACTGAATTTGAATAATCAGTGGATTTTCTTTCAGAGCTATGTTGTGTTTTATGGCATTTTCAACCAGCAATTGCATGGCCAGCGGGGGAATCTCCTTTTTCAGCGCTGATTCATCAATTTCTGTTTTTACTTTGAATGAGTCACCCATTCGTTCTTTATGAATTTCAACATAAGCTTCCAGAAATTCCAGTTCCTCCGACAATTTTACCGTTTCTTTGTCTTTGCTTTGAAGCACATAGCGATATACATCAGTAAAATTTTGGGTGAAATGAATGGCAGAATCAGGGTCGAAGGTTATCATCGATTTTAGTACACTCAAGTTGTTAAATAAAAAGTGCGGATTTAGCTGTGCCTGCAAAGAGTTGTAGTCGCTTTTCAGCTTCAGGCTTTTTAGCTCCTCCAGTTGTCGTACAGAATAAATCCACTTTTCAATAATACGCAGTGAAACTGAAAAAACAGTGATAATGAAAATGAAGATCAGTCCGAGGAGCATCATCAGTTGCACAATGGGATGGGAAAAGAACAACGCTTCCTTTACAATGACGGAAAAATAAAACACAACGGCCACTGCAATGAGCAAACTGACAACGAAATGCAACACGACGCGCAAGCTTATTTTTTCCGGAATGGGAAGGAAGCGTTCGGCCAGGTGGTCAAAAAACACATTACTTTCGCTGATAATATTGAAAATGAGTACCACCTGAAAGTATTCCAGTGCCGTAACCCGGATGCCGGGATCACCTGTAATTTTCATAGCCAGAAAAAAGAACAGCAATCCCACACCGCTTACCAGAGCCACCCTGATGAGAAAACTTGGCAGGGTATAAGCCGAAAGCCGGCTCAAAAAGTGGAGTTCGGTGTTTTTCATTCCTATGTTTGTTGCTTTTCCCAAAGGTACTTTTTTTTGTTGAGCTGGTGACCCTCAGTTACCTGCTCAATAATTTGTTGTTATTTCCCTGCAGTATTTTTTTATTGTGACGAAATTTTTCGAATAAAATCAATCCCCCTTAAATTCCCCCTTCGCCAAGCTCCGAAGGAATTCCTACGGAAGGGGACTCGCTCCGATGAATTGCATTTACTTAATAAGAGCATTTCAGTCAGCAGGTGAAATAGCCAAATTCCCGGTGGCTTTCAGCCAGGCGGTTTCTTTCATTTTGAAATCGGTTTTGGAATCGATGAGTTCGCTGAAGGCCTTCTGCCACTGGGTTTGCGCAATCAGGTATTCGGTGATAGTTTCCATGCCCACCTCGTAATTGTCGCGGGTTACCCGCAGGTTTTCTTCGGCTTGCTCCAGTGCAGTTTCATTTAGCTGAATGCGCTCCCAGGCCAGTTGCAGGTTCAGCCGGGCCTGCTCGGTTTCCAGTTGCAGCAACTGTTTGTTCTTCTCCAGCTCAAGCTCCTGAATTTCCTTGTCAATTTGGGCAGCATTGATTTTTTTCACACCCTCGCCCCAGTGAAAAATGGGAATTTTTACCGAAGCCAGCACATTCAGACTGGTGTTTGAAAAATCGGTTCCGCCAAAATCAATTCCTCCGATGTGGTTGTATCCCGCCTGAATACCTGCGGTTGGCAGAAAATCGGCTTTGGTCATTCTAATTTGTTGCTCCTGTAATTCAATGTTCTTTTGCAGCAGCTGGTACTCCGGACGTTGGTTCACCGTTTCATTTTCTGCTGCCAAATCCAGCGGTTGGTTTACCGAAACGGTTGTATCAACCGCAGTAATTGCTGTACCAAACGGCAGTCCGGTTACACGGCACAAATCCATGCGACTGAGTTCGAGGCCGTTTTGTGCTTTTTGCAAATTGAGTTTTACGTTGGTGTATTCCACCTGCGCTTTCAGTAAATCATTGCGGCTCGACATTCCCACCTCGTGCGCGTCGCGGGCTTTTTCCACCAGCTCTTCCAGCATGTCCACCGCCTGTTGCGCGAGTTGCACTTTTTGGGTTACCGAAATGTAGGTCCAGTAAGCATTGTCGGCTTCGGCAATGGTGTTCATCTGCTGCAGCGTTTTGTTTTCGCCAGCCATTTCAATGCCGATATCGGCCATTTTGTTGCCGGCACTGATTTTCCCTCCGGTAAAAACGGGTTGCTCCAATGCAATTCCTGCCAGGTAAGCCCCGCTCAGGCTAACATTCAGCGGCAGCCAGGCATACATATTGAAAACCGGATTACCGTCGGGTCCAATCACCGGTTCGCCCGTTTCAGGGTTCATCATAATGTTGGGTTCCAGTTCGCCGGTCATCGGATTAGGTTTTTGAGTGGGCAAAGTCAGCTCCATCTCAAAATCTTTATCCTGATAAATGCCCATACCGGTTGCCGAAAGCGAAGGCAAGCGCAATGTGCGGGCAGCAGCTTTTTGTGCTTCAGCTTTCTCAATTTGTTTTGCAGCAACTTTCAGGTTCTCGTTTTTCCGAAGCGCCATTTCCCGGGCCTGCTGCAAAGTCATTTGTTCCTGGCTTATTCCCGGCAACCAGGAAATCAGAAAAATAATAAGTGTTATATATTTAATTGTCTTCATGATGATAATTCTGTTGTATCAGGTTCTTTAATTCGTTTCACACCGTAAAATGCCGCGTACAAAATGGGCACAAAAATCAGGGTAATGAGTGTGCCCACCAGCAAACCACTAATAATTGCCACCGCCATACTGGCGTACATTGGGTCGCCCAACAGCGGAATCATTCCCAGAATAGTGGTAAACGAGGCCAGCAACACCGGGCGGGTACGCGAAATGGTGGCATTGATAAGTGCGTGGTACTTTTCAACTCCATCGGCAATGAGCGTTTCAGCTTCATCGAGCAGTACAATGGCATTTTTTACAATCATCCCCATCAAACCAAAAGAACCGATAATGGCCATAAACGTGAAGGGCTGGCCTGCCAGAATCATTCCGGGAACAATGCCGATAAATGCCATAGGAATGCAACTCAGTACAATCAGCGGTTTTCTGAAATCATTGAAAAGTAAAATAAGTGTGAGGATGATAAGCATAATGGAAATGGGCAGGTAACTGAAAATGTTGCGCAATGCATCGCCCTGCAGTTCATGCTCGCCTACCCAAACTGCTTTGTAACCGTCGGGAAGCGGAATGTTTTCAATATCATCCAGCATGGTTTTGCGCACCAGTGCCGGACTGTATTCCTCCAGTGGTTCGCACTGAACCTGGATAGCACGCTGGCCGTTTACCCGGCGAACCACCTGTTCCCGCCAGTCGAGGTCAACGCCCTGTGTTACGGCGCTCAACGGAACAGGACTAACCAATTCGCCGGTCAGTTCATCCACCGATTTTATTCCGGTCATTAACTCCTGTGCCGTACTTTCATCCACCCCCGAAAGGTTTGGCATCATGCTCCACACCGGAATATCTTCCAGGTTTTCAATTCGTGAACCGTTGTTATTGCGCAATTTCATAACAATGCCGACGCGGGTCTGGCCTTCGAAATATTCGCCAATGGGCAGCCCTTCGGTGGCGGCCAGAATTGCATTGCTCACATCGGAGCGGGAAGCTCCCGCCCTTCTTGCCGATTGTTGTGCATACTTTGCAGTAAGCGCCTGTCCCATCGGTTCCCAGTCATCCTCAATGGTGTAGGGGTCGGCATACGGATTGTTTCTGAAAACTTCTTGTGCCTGACTACTTAAATCGCGCAGCACTGCCGGGTCGGGACCGGTAAATTCCACTTCCACCGTGTGCGATGCTTTAATGGAGAGGTTGTATTTTCTGATTCGTGAGCGGGCATCCGGATAGTTGTCGTGCAGGTATTCGCTTAGCATTGGCTTCATGCGGTTCATGGTTTCATAATCCTCGAAATCCACAATCAACTCGCCATAGGTATCGGCCGCTTCGCCCATGGGCCGCACCAGACAGTAGCGTGTGGGTGTTTGCCCGTGACTGGAAACTACTTTTTTTATCTCGTCGAGCGACAAAAGGTGTTGGGTAATTTCATACAAATCGTCCTGTACCTTTTGCGGACCGGTACCTGCCGGAAGCCTGTATTCGATGTAAACCTGGTTGTAGTTGAAATCGGGGAAAAAAGTTTTTTTGATGTTGTTGAAATTGAGCCCTGCCAGCGCCAGCAATAAAACAACAACAATTAAAGTAACGGTTTTGTAATGCAGCAACAAACCCAGCATATTTCTGAATTTCCGGTACCCCCAGCCGTGGTAAAGTTCTTCGCCATCTTTCTTCTTTTTCCGTTTGAGTAATTTTTCAGCAAACAGCGGCACCTGCGTCATGGCCAGTGCCCAGCTGATAAACAGCGAAATGCACAGCACAACAAACAGGTCGCGGGCGTAAGTTCCGGCGGCATCCTGCGACAGATAAACGGGCAGGAAGGCAGCCACAGCAATGAACGTAGCGCCAAACAACGGCCAGGCTGTGCGTGTGGCGGGATGGATGAGCGCTTTCTTTCGTTTCACCCCTTTTTTCAAATCAACCAGAATGCCGTCGATTACCACAATGGCATTGTCAACCAGCATTCCCATGGCCACAATAAATGCTCCCAGCGAGATGCGCTGTAAAGTTCCACCGGCAGCCAGCAGAATGGGAAACGTGGCCAGAATGGTCAGCACCAGGCCTGTGCCGATGATGAAACCGCTGCGGAATCCCATGGAAACCATCAACACCAGAATGACAATCACCACCGAGGCAATCAGGTTTTTCATGAACCCGCTGATGGCGTTGTTTACCAAATCGGGCTGGAAAAACACCTTTTCAAATTCGTAGCCCACCGGAATATTTTGTTGCAGTTCAGCCAGCCGTTTTTCCACGCGCCGGCCCACTTCTACAATGTTTTCGCCCGATTCCATGGAAAGTGAAATGGCAATGGCTTTTTTGTTGTTCAGGTGCATGGTGTTGCGGGGCGGGTCGGGATAAACTTCGTTTATTTCGGCAATATCAGAAAGTTTAAACAGGCTGCCGTCGAGGCCTTTTATCAGCACGTTGGCCACATCATCGGCACTTGCAATTTTTCCGTTTACCGCAACCGGGAGCAGCTTGTTGCCGGTTTGCAGTGAGCCGGGATAAACCATCGAATTTTCGCCGCTCAAAGCTGCCAGTACCTGAAAAGGATAGACGCCAAGCTCACCCATTTTTGAGGGCGTAAAAACAATTTCGGTAACCGGTTCCCGTGCGCCGTAAGTTTCCACGCGGGCAACGCCATCAACCGCAAGCAATTCACGTCTGATAAAACGTGCCATTTCACTCATTTCCTTATACGAATAGCCATCACCGGTCATGGCGTAAAACATGCCGTACACATCGCCAAAATCGTCGTAAACCATCGGAGGTTGCGCACCTGCCGGCAGTTTGGCCACCACTTCATTCATGCGGCGGCGCAGGAAATCCCAGCGTTGTTCAATTTCATCCTGCGGAACGGTTAGCTCCAGCATCACCGACACGATGGAGATATTAGCCATCGATTTCGAGCGGATGGTTTCCACATCGCCAAGCGTATTCAGTTCTTCTTCAATAATATTGGTTACCTGCATTTCCACCTCGTGTGCCGAAGCGCCGGGGTAAAGTGTTACAATCTGCGACTGCATTACCACCAGCTCCGGGTCTTCCAGCTTGCTGATGGAGCGAAAAGCAAGGATGCCGCCTGCCACCATACTAAACAGGATAAACCAGATGATGGCCTTTCTCCGGAAGGTCATTTCAGTTAAATACATTACAAAAGCCCTCCAATATTGGTTTCTGCAACCGGTTCGAGCGGTTCCACCTGTTCATTTTCGTTTAGCTGGTTCACTCCGGCAACAACTATCTGTTCATTCACATCAAGTCCGCCGGAAATTCGGATTCTGCCATCGCCGGTGAGTTGTCCGGTTACCACTTCACGTTTTTGCACTGTGCCGTTTGACTGGTACACCCACACGTAGGTTTTGCCGTTGTCGTTAAACAATGCATTCAAAGGGATGCAGGACTGCGCACCGGCAGGATTTTTCCGAACGATGTTCACCTGAATGTCCATGCCGGGTGCCAGTTTGGGCTGACTGGCCGGATTAATGCGCAGTTGCACTTTATACAACTGGTTATTGCTGGCTTTTCGGCTGTAGCTCAGCAACTGAAGCGGAAATTCCTCAGCAGTAACTGCCGGTTGCAGGCCCGAAAAGGAGATGATGTTTTCCCGCTGCACATAAAGCGACACCGGAATTTCCACTTCCACCTGGTAGTGCCCCACATTCACCAGCGAAGCTACCGGCATTCCGGCGTCCACCAGTTCGTTTTCCAGGAAATTGACCTTCTGAATGTATCCCGAAACCGGCGCGGTGAGTTTGGTGTCGCCCATCTGGTCGTTGGCGTGTTTCAGTTGGGCCTCCACCATTTTCAAACCCGACACGGCTTTGTCGTAGTCGTTGCCGGCAATGCTCTGGCGGTTGTGCAGTTCAATTACGCGGTCGGCTTCGGCTTTCACCTGTTCGTACTGCGCCTGTGCAGCCGCCAGTTGCACTTCGTAGTCGCGGGTGTCCATTTGGGCAACCACCTGCCCGGCCTGCACATAATCGCCCTCCTTCACCAGAATTTTCTGAATGGGGCCTGCCACCCGGAATGCCAGGTTCACCTCGGCGGCTTCCTTAATTATTCCTGAGTATTGTTTTACCTGTAACGAATCGGACTGTTGAACCGGTTCAATTTTTACTTTTCGGATGATTTCGGTTTGCCCGTTGTTGTTGCCGGCACAACCGGCCAGCAAAACCAGGACGAATAGCATAAATACATTGTTTATCAAATGTTTCATAGCTAAATATGTGTTAATCTTTAAGCTGATTTCTGAAAAAACAGCCGAAAGGTAAGGGCTACGGGTGTTTTGTGCCAGAAAAAATTTACTGAAGTGATGAAATTGGGGGGTGAAATGGAATTGGATTTTTTTTAGTAACCTATAATAAATAGCAAACGAGTAAATTTTGTATTTCAATTTAGTTTGAAAAAACACAGAAAATTTTAAAGTTAAAGCTATAATAATTGAAAAAATATTATAGAATTTCTGTATGAATTTGGAATTCAATTTATTATGAGTTAATTTTGAACAGAAAATCGAATAGTAAAAAAATGAAATTATGGAAACAAATGAAATTATTTCAAAAATCAAGGAGTGCATTAAAAATGCTCATAAATTTTCTGAAGGGTTGGGGAAATCTACTTCAATTCACAAAGACTTTTTAATTGATAAGTGTGGTATTCCTTCAACAGAAATTCATATTGCTCTTTTAGAAATGAAAGAAAAAGGTGAAATTGAATTTACTGCAAACGATCCGGTTATTTTGTTGACAGATAATTTTAAAAAAGAGACGTTTGCAAACGACAGTTTTTTGTATATTAACGAGTCTATTAAGCAAAGCAAATGAATTACAGTTGTTTTCAAGTGGGGATAACTATTCAAAAGTTAGAAAAAGTGATTTGGATGAAAATAAAAATAACAAAAAGTGATTGAAAAATTATCATCACTAAAAATTTTGTAGATATTTAGGAAAGATATGGTTCAATTTTAAAACATATGATTTATGAGTTTAATATTACAATGTAGTTCATTTGTCATTGACAGTAAACATAAAAACCTTATTCAATCTCCTTATTTTGATTTTTCCTGGGAATTGGCAGTAAATAGGTATTTCAAAGACATACTTTTTGTTTGCGAAAATGAAATTGATTTGAATGGTAGGAAGTTCTTTAAGACTCTTATATTCAATAATTATAGAAAAAAAACACACATAATTAATCGAACATGTTCACAACATCTTATTAATAAAAATTATGCGGATAAAAAAATTATAAATAGAGCTCCTTTCTTTTATTTATTTAATATTCCATTCCCTAATATAAAATATGAAGTAGAAAATTCAAGTCTTTCCCATGAAGATCGATATAATATATTGATATCAAAATTTCGTCATAAGACATATCAAAATATGGAACGATATCATGTTCGCTTGGATATTCCAGATACTTATGATATTAGAGAAAGTCAATTTCGGCCAGTTTTTCAGAAAACTTTCCAAGACATCATTGATCTCTCAGAAAGCTATAAGGTTTATTTAGCAGAATTTCTTAATGTTGAAACAAAACGTATTAATACTGAAAATTTGATAGTACCTTATTATTTACTGAATGCAGATGAGTTGAATAAAATAAATTCTATTCAAAATGAAATTGAAAATAAAATTCACACAGAAATGATGGAGGATGCACAAGAAAAAGAGAATGAAGCTTATGCGAGATGGGAGAGTTCTGCTATAGACGAAATGAATGGGGAGGCATTTGAATTTGACCCTGAAAATTATTGGAATATTGATTAAAAGCATGGTTATGAAAGTCAGATTATTGGCGATGGGATTATTTGAGGATTATAAATCCAACAACTTGACACAACATTATAATTATTTTAGGATAAGAAATTATTATAAAGATACAGTTTACCATTTTAATTTTGAGAAAAAGGTCAATTCTGAATTTAAAATTTCACCTAAGGGAGGTTTTTTCAGTCCATTGAAAGCCGAAACTTTTTTTTATGAAAAAGAACCAGATGTAGAATCTGGTGAATTTATTTCAGTAGTTAAAAGGAAACCTTCTTTCTTTGTCTTCATACTTCCAAATCCAGTATTAGAACGGACTGACTTAAAAACCGGATATAAAATTAATGATATAACATTTAGAGGGCAACCCTTCGAAAGTGCACGATTTCATGATCAATGTTACTTAGACAGTTTAAATAAACATACTCTTACCTCAGATATAACTGGTAAAATTAAAATTATACAGAAACTTCGTGATTTTTCATTTATAAATAACTTCTTGGAAAACAATTGCCATCCGATCTTCATAAAAGACCCTTATGAATTGTTCGTTTTAATCAATGATTATAAATTCTTTGTTGAAAGAACACTTAACCTGAAGATTGGCATCAAATCATTTTCAAAAATTATTATTCCATTTTTTAAGCTTGAAGACCATGAAAAGAGGCAGTTAGCATTAACAAAATCTTATAATTATCCATATGTGGCTGATCTATAACTTTTGTTCAAATTTTAAGAATCAAAAATAAACTTAATCGCTAATAAAGATGGAAATTAGGTTAGTATACATACATTTACAGTGATTTATCGCAATTCATTGCATCTTAGAACCAAGGGTTTCCACATCCTTGATCAATTTTATCTGATATAGGCAATTTTCAGAATTCAAAGCATTAAATCTGCAAAAACTAATTGAGAATAAATTAAGAAAAAACGATGCTTACAAAATCACAAAAAGATAAATTTTCAAGTTTAAGAGTTGAACTCATCGACTTAAATATATTAGCTTGCTTTTATATTAGAAAAATTAATCGACTTGGCTACCTTCTTCAAAATTCAACAAGACATTATTTACTTGAAGAGTTTATTTCGTTAAGGTATATGGAAAATGGACTTATTCTTCACTTAACAAATCTTGACGATAGCAGTTCCAACTTTTCATTCAGAAAAATATTAAAAGAAACAAATAAAACAATTACTAACCAGAAATTGGTTAGACAACTTAATATTAGTTTTGACTCTTTCAGAAAGAATGTAAATCATTTAAAAGTTCAACATAGAATTAAAAGAATTGCGCATTTAAATTTTTCAGAAGACTTAAACTTTGATGAGTTTTTAAATTTTGACAAGATAATTAAACCTCTAATTGCTGAAGCAAATGAAATAGGAGATTTTTTATGGGGAGAGAAAATTGAATATAAATTTAAATTGGGAACTTATGAAGGGGTTTTAAATTTTCGAGAAATATTTGAAACACTTGAGACCAACTTTTATGGACAAAAAGATTTTGTGTAAAAATCTTTCCCACGATGGAGGAATGTGAAAAGGGAAACCTTGTTAAATCACTTTGAAAACAGAAATTGTTCAAAACTTTATTTTGTAAGCACGTAAAAAAAATAGTGAAATTGTTTTGGGGGTTGTATATTTGAGTTCATGATCAAAAAGATTTTAACAAAAAATTATGCCAGAATATATTCAAACCATTCTGAACGCTTTCTCCTCAATGGACATTGAAAAACTTCGCCTCCATTTAAAAGATGAATATTCCTATGAGGAAACCACCAAAACGGTTTTTCTTCGCGAGATAAAAAAGATTTTCAGTCGTTTTAAAAATGCCGGAGATACAGAACTGATTATTTACCAGGGCAAATGTGGCGGGAAAACCTGCCCGAATTGCGGGAAAAAAGGGTACCGGTTTGTGGGCAATCATACTAAAAACTATCTGGACCTGCTTTTTGAAACGGAAGGAGACGAAATAACGGATATAAATAGCTGTGCACTATTTAAAACGGATGAAAAAATTAAAAAACTAAAGTATCCGCTTGAACTTGATGTCAATGAAGATGAAAGGGTTTCATTTGTAAAAACCCCGGAATACCTGGCAAAATTAAATGGGGCAACAACTGCATGGAATGAAATTATTACTTCGCCACCCCGAAAAATGGATTTTCAGGATTTGAGTTACTGGATAGATAAACATGCTGTTGCATACCAATTGATTAAAGATGACGATCCTTTTGACCAACCTATGAAATGGTCGCCGTTTATCTCGCTTTATTCCGATTTGAAAGATATCCGCAATTATCTTTCGCAAAATATGGACGAAATCAGAAACGCGAATGCTGCAATTCAGAATAATCAAACTGAAGAGGAACTTATTGACTGGTTGCTGAAATATGAAGACGTGGGCGACGATGCACCATTATTTATTAAATACGATTTCTTTAAAAATGAAGGGGATTATTACAGGTGGAATTACCAAAACCCCGTTCATTTTAAAGATGATGTTTTTTCGCAGGCCATTCGTTATCACAACTATTACCAGCAGCAGCACAAAAAAATATTGAACAAATTTACCACTTACACCAGCGAAGAAGCATCCATTCAATACAACATGTGTGATTCGAAAGAGGAAACGAAAAAAATTACTTCACTGAGTTTTCATTTGCAGAACAGAAAGGAACTGGAAAACAAGGGAATATTTGTTCCGTTATGGATTGATGAGATGCACAGTGATAATTGACATGTTATAATTTTAATATTCCGGTGCGATGCACCTTTTTGCAACTTTTCTTTTATCTGCGGCAGTTGTAAAGTAATTCTTTACAACTGAATTTTCTTTTAATTCACCTTCTTTCAGTATGTTAGAGATATGTTGACCAATGTTTTGCCTGGAGGTGTCAAAAAGTTCCGCCAGTTGGTTTTGGTTCATCTAAACGCTGCCATTTTTGGCATAAAGCGAAGCCCTCGCTTTCGTAAATTTTCCGACACAAACATCCCGGATTCCAATAGTGGGGACACCTGTCCCCCATTTTTGCTCATCTTGCAATTCGGGGGACAGTGACCCCCGAATTGAATTTGCTAATTGATGATTTAAGATATCTTCTGTTTATGAAAATTATCCCGCTAAAAGTCGGTATTCGGTTCTTCCAGGTTTAATTCCTTAATCCAGATATTCCGATACAAAACTTCGTGGCCTTCTGCCTGAAGTTTAATTCCACCGGGGCGGTCGGTAATGCCTTTTCCTCCGTCGTTTCCACCATCAATCCCGGAATTTGGGCCACCCCAAACCTGGTTAACCGGTACGTTAACATGCACTTTTTTCCCGTTAAAATAAAGGGTCACCAGCGCTTTCTCTGTTCGTTCCCCGTTTTCAAACCGGGCAGCTCTGAACTTAATGTCGTACGCATTCCAGTTCCCCGTTCCATTGTATGCGTGATACGGTGATTCGGTTTCGTTTATCACCGCGCCTATTCCATGTTTTGTGGAATCACCGTCGAGAATCTGAATTTCATATCGGTTTTGTAAATAAACACCGCTGTTGCCGCCGGGCTTTGAAACCAAAAATTCAACATGTAGCCTGAAATCACGGTATTTGTTTTTGGTTACAATATCGGCAGTTCCGTATTTCCCGCCTTCTGCTGCAGGATCATTAGCGCTAACTACTGTGCCATCATCCACGGGATCTTCAACAATCTCCCAACTGATTGGCAATTCAGCAGAAAAACGGGGCCCTTCCCAGTACGTCCATTTCTCATCCAGCATTTCGCGCGATCCGTCAAACAGCAGTTCAGCGCCGGCGGGTGGTTTTGCGTCAATTCCAACCTTTTGCTGTGAACATGAAAGTCCGGTAAAAAAAATTATGGTTGCAGAAATAAAAAGGAATGAATTCAAATTGATAATTTTAGTTTTCATAATACAAGTACTTTTGATTTAGCGGATTAATTTAGTGAAAGTTATTTAAACTATCTTTAATTAAACCTGATTATAATCTTTATAGCTGAAAACCTGGTTATAACTCAAAAAAAGTCCGGTGCAAAAACCATCGGAAGTAAATAATAATTACTTCGCTGGATCTTGCCGGTAATTTATTCTTAGTCTGCCCTTGCATCTGGCGCGTTTTATTCCGGCCAATGATGCTTAAAGCTATTAACCTTACTCTCATCAGTTAATTTCATGTTATGCAATTCTGTTTTCACCGATAAAATCATTCATTTCACAGAAAACTTTCAGCGTGTTTTAAGTTTTCCGCTAACTTAGCGCCCTTAAATTTTTTAGATGGAAATACGCGAAAGAATTATTGAAGAAGCAACAAGCCAGTTTTTGCAGTTTGGCATACGCAATGTGACCATGGATGGAATTGCTGAAGCATTGGGAATGTCGAAACGAACGGTATATGAAGCATTTAAAGATAAATCAGAATTGGTGCACAGTTGCCTCGAAGATTTGAGGGAAAAGCACAAATGCAGAAATGATGAAATTTGCACATCATCGCAAAATGTAATTGAAACTATTTTTTCTTTTATGCAGGAAGGGATTAAAGCCATGAACGCCATTAACCCGGTTTTTTTCCGTGATATGGAAAAACTTTATCCCAAAACCTGGACTGCCATGCGGAAAAACAATGAAAAAGAATCTTTCAATCTTTCCCGGGAATTGTTAAACAAGGGGATTAGAGAAGGACTTTTCAGAACGGAAATTAATATTCCCATAGTGGCTAAGCTTTTTCATGAACAAATGAATTTACTGGCTGACGAAAAAGTTTTTCCGCGGAATGAATATAACTACGCCGAAGTATTTCAAAATCTTACCATAAATTTTATGCGGGGTATTTCTACCAAAAAAGGTATTGAACTGATTGATTCGATGCTGACAAATTAAACAGTTTATGAAACATTTTTTAAAAATGAATACAGATAACAAGAAAATAAAACAATGTGTTATGAGAAGAAAACAGATTCTTATCCTGGTTTTAGGATTATCGTTTTTTGGCAGTGTAAGTGCACAGGAAAAGCTTTCGCTCGACCTGGAAGCCGCCAAAGAGCATGCCCTTAATTATAACCGTACCATTAAAAATTCAGGGCTTGCAATCGACCATTCGCAGGAACAGCTTTGGGCAGCTATTGCCGCCGGGTTACCTCAGTTGAATGCCACAGCCGATTATTCCAATGCCATGGGAGCCGAAATCAGCATTCAATTCGACGAAAACATGCCTGCGTCTAAAATTCCGATTAAACCAACCAGTAACTTTAATCTGCAGGTTGGTCAACTCATTTTTAACGGTGGGTACATTGTTGGAATTCAAACGGCAAAGCTGGCAAAAAAACTCTCTGAAAAAAACATGGTGAAAACGGAACAGGATGTTTTGAGTCAGGTGGTGGAGAGTTACTACCTGGTTTTAATTTCCGAAGAATCGCTGAAAATTCTTGAATCGAACGTTAAAAACCTGGACGAAGTATATAAAAAAACCGAACCGCTGGTGCGCGTTGGCATGATGGAAAAGGTGGAGCTCGATCAGCTTTCGGTGCAGGTGAACTCGCTGAAAAATGCAGTG
>NZ_JAWLCI010000082.1:0-20648 GCF_041687215.1 Mariniphaga sp. | reverse complement strand
TCGCGGCCTCCCTCTTCGGGACCACCTCCCGGCCAGTGTTTCACCATAGCATTCACACTATGAAATCCCCATCCGCCCGAAATATGTGCATCGCCTTGCGAAGTCTGAAAGCCATCCACATACGCCCGTGCCATATCGACAGCCAAACCGGGGTCTTCGCCCATGGTTCCGTCGAAACGGCTCCAGCGGGGCTCGGTGGCCAAATCAATTTGCGGCGAGAGTGCTGTGGCAATCCCCAGCGCACGGTATTCCTGGGAAGCAATGTCACCAAACTGCTGCATCAGCTCCGGGTCGAAAGTAGCTGCCAGGCCAAGTGTTCCCGGCCAGCGCGAAATATCTCCCCCGGCTCCGGCATTGTATTCGGCATAAGAATCGCTGCCGTGACGCGGGTCGGAGCTTGTATTTCCGGGAATTCCCAGTCCCAAACCTTCTACCAGTGCCTGCATGTTGTTGTTCCATTGCGCTGCAACTCCCGGCGACTGCACCGTTGTAATCAAAGCATGCCTCAAATTATCTTCGGTCAGAAATTTTATTTGCTGGTCGGTCAGGTCGCCCGGCCGGGCACCGCTTTCTTCCAGCGGTTTGCCGTTGTAATTTCCGCCGCCAAATCCTCTGCGGCTGCCGGCGGGTATCGACTGGTGCCCGCTGTAAAGCATCAGTCCGGCAATTTGTTCCACGCTCATTTGCGAAGCCAAATCTTTAGCCCGTTCATCTGCCGCTTTCTGCCAGTCTTCATATACATCCAACGATCCATTTTTATTCAGATCTTTAAATGCAAACCCGTTTTTTTCAATGAGCGAAATTCCTGATTCCGGCGAATACCCCAAAGTTTGCCCGCCTTTATTATGAACAAGATTGTAACCATCCTTCACTTCTTCGCTCCATTTGGAGGTGCATCCTGCCAATAAAATCAAGATAAAAAGCAAAGGGGTGCCTGAAATAATTTTTAGTTTCATATCGTTGGATTTAATTTGTTTCAGACTTTATAATTCTTTTGAAAATGTATAAAATGTCATTTCGACACAATATTAATTTTTTACAATCAATTAATCAAACAAAAGCGAAGATTTTGTTTTCTTTGTAAAGAAAAACATACCGTATTACCATGTCAGATTTTAATTTTAGCAACTTTCTCGACCATATTTCTCTCGATTGTGTAATCTTTGGATTTCACGAAAACCAGTTGAAAGTATTGCTGATGCAGATGAAATATACCAAAGAATGGGCACTGCCGGGTGGTTTTATGAAAGAAGATGAAACGCTGGAAGCGGCTGCAGAACGTGTGCTGAAAGAGCGAACCAGCCTGGACAACATTTTCCTGAAACAGTTTCATGTTTTCAGCGACCCGCAGCGTTCGAAAGTAAATCCTGCACTGGAAGACCTGAAGGAATCGGGCGCCGAACCGAATATTGAATGGTTCTCCCAACGCTTTGTTTCATTGGGATTTTATGCACTGGTCGATTACGAAAAAGTGAACCCAACTCCCGATTTCTTTTCGGACCACTGCGAATGGAAAGCGCTGGAAGAAATCGAATCCCTGATGATGGACCACCGAAAAATTCTGGATAAAGCACTGGAAACCATTCGGTTGCAGTTGAGTTACCAGCCCATTGGGTACAATTTGCTGTCCGAAAAATTCACCATGCCCGAGCTGCAGAAACTGTATGAAACCATTTTGGGCAAAAAACTCGACCGCCGGAATTTTCAGCGAAAAATTCTTTCTTACAAAATTTTAAACAAACTGGACGAACGCAAAAAAGGCGGTGCATACAAAGCGCCGTACCTGTACGAGTTCAACCTGGAAAACTACAACAAAGCGCTGAAAGAGGGTTTTAGCGGGAGTTGGTAACTCCGTTTCTGATTTTACATAAACAGATAATAATTTAAAGTGCCGGTTTAAAATATCATGATATTCTAAACCGGCTGATGTATTTTTCACTATAAAAGTTTCCGTGCTTCCCGGTCCGGGTCGTTTTGCACTTCGCACTTGTCATTCAGAATCATGGTTTCTCCTTTTTCCGGAGTATAAACCGGCCACTTCGGCAATCCCTGCACATTCGGGTTTCCTGTGCGCATAAACGATAGCAAAGAATCCGACATTTTTTCGGAAAGAGCCCGCGGACGGGCGCCACCTCCGGTGTGTGTCAGCATTACGTCAGTATTGTAAAACCAGAAACAAATGTCGAGGCAGTGAAAAGCGCGCATCCGGTTGTTGAACAGCGGCGGCTCCCAGCCAAACCACGCCACGTAAACCGGTGCTTCCTGTCCCGATTTCAGGTCGGCCGTTTCCACCACACCCTTCCGGTTGCTGGAAACCAGCGTCATAATTTCAACAGGTTTGGCATCGGGGAAAACTTTGGCGTAGGCATCGTAAACCTCCGGTGCTTTATCGCCCAAACCGCCTCTGAAGCCGGCCCGTTCCTTCAGCATTTCTTTGGCTTCATCAGCCGTAATTTCTTCCAACTCGGGCATTGTGCGAGCCATTCCCCATTCGTGGAAGGTCGTACATATCAGCATAGGTACATCAACAGAAAGATCATCGTCGAAAAACTTTCCTTTGGGCAGATTCACCCCGTCGGCCACCGGAGAAAAGCCGCCACGCATACCTGCCTGCCCCATTTCCTGTGCAGCTTTCCGGGCAGCGGCATTGGCCACCTGGATGTACTCTTTCCAGGGCATTTCCTGCAATTTGTCCACTTCGCCGGCAGAAAGTCCGGCTTCTTTCAGAATGAATTCACCCAGTTTGCGGGAATACTCCTGTGGCTGTGCTTCGGTGGTTGAGCCGCTGAGCGGCACCATTTTATGGAACAATCCTTTGGCTTTTGGCATGGCGCCCAGCACACAAACCTTGGCGCCCCCGCCCGACTGCCCCATGATGGTGACATTTCCGGGGTCGCCGCCAAAGTTGGCAATATTCTCCTTTACCCATTCCAACGCGGCTACCATGTCGAGGGCACCCACATTCCCGGAATCGGCGTACTTTGAACCGCCAACGCCCGACAAGTCGGAAAACCCGATAGGCCCCAGCCGGTGATTGATGGAAACAAACACCACATCGCCTTTGCGGCTCAGGTTTTCACCCATGTAACCATCCTGTTCGATGCCGTTTCCGTTGGTATAACCGCCGCCGTGCAGCCAGACCATAACCGGACGTTTTTTGTTGTCAATGGCCGGTGTCCACACGTTCAGTTTCAGGCAGTCTTCGCTCACATCATCGTAGTTCCAGTGATCGACAAACGAAGCCCAGGCATTGCCGTAGCGGTTGTCCATCATTTGCGGAGCCGAGTTTCCCCACCACACTGCAGGACGAACATCATTCCACGGTTCAGGCGGTTGCGGCGGCATAAACCGGTTTTTCCCTCCGGTATCGGCGCCGTAAGGAATTCCGCGAAACTGAAAAATATCGCGAAGGATAAAACCCTGCACTTTTCCGTATTTTGTTTCGGCAATGGCAATATCATCGCCCACAAAAAGTACCTGGTCGTCATATTTTGCGGCAGGTTGTTTTACATTTCCTGCCTGCGATGCCAGCGGGAAGGCTGAAGCAAGGCCAAGGCCGGCAGCACCGGCTCCCATGGTTTGAAAAAAGTTTCTTCGGTTCGTTTTCATTTTTTTGGATTTTATTCAAATAACAATGGAGCAAATTCTGAAAGATAAACCCGCCAGTTGCGCCAGACGTGGCCTCCCCCGCTTTCGCGGTAAATGTATTTCATTCCCATGCTGTCGAGTTTTTGGCGGTACTGAACTCCCGAATCGTACAGAAAATCGGTTTTTCCCATACCAATCCAGTAGAGTTCGTAGCCGTTTTCCATTTGGGTTTTCAGCGTACCATCGATGTTTTCATACACTTCGTGCGAAACATCCTGGTTGGGCAGAATCGCAGCCGAAAATAATCCGACATAGTCGAACATATTGTGATAATACCGTGAAATGTGCAACGAATGAAATCCGCCCATCGACAAGCCGGCAATGGCGCGGCTGGCTTTTTCAGCTTTCACGCGATAATTGTTTTCCAGAAACTTGATGATGTCGGGGAAAGAAGCTTCGTAGGTGCCATCCATCGTTTTGGGCACCATAAACTGCGGTTTGTAGAAACCATCGGTTCCTTCGCCGGGCGCAGCATCCTGAATCACATTTCCGTTGGGCATCACCACAATCATGGGTTTGGCTTTTCTCTGCGCAATCAGATTGTCCATGATTTGAGCGGTGCGGCCGAGCGTAATCCAGGCTTCTTCGTCTCCACCAGCGCCGTGCAGCAGGTACAACACCGGATATTTTTCAGCACTGTTTTCATAACCGGGCGGAGTATAAATGGTCAGGCGGCGGTTTTTGCCAAGCGATGGAGAATCGTACCAGCGGCGGGCAACGGTACCGTGGGGAACATTGTTCACTTTATATAAATCTGCCTGTTCGCCGCCAATGATGAAAATGTTCATTACCGAAGCCACATCACGAACAATGAACGGGTTGTTGGGATCGGTGGTGCGAAACCCGTCGATGATAAACGAGTAACTGTACAACTCCGGCTCCAGCGGTTCGGTGGTAAAACTCCAGATACCGTTTTCGCTTTTTTGCATGGCAGCCGAGCCGGGTGTCCAGCCTTCGGAGGGCATCCATTCGCCGGCAAGTTTTACTTCTTCGGCATCGGGTGCATTCACTCTGAATGTCACAGAATTATCTTCGTGAATTTCAGGCGAAACTATCTGTTCACCTCCGAAAAGGGATTGCTGGGCATTGACAGAAAAAGAAAAAAAGGCAGCAATCATAAGTGTTAAAAACAGGTGATTCTTCAATTGGATTATTTTCATCGGATTTCGTTTAAAGTATTTTTGAAATTAATAGTGCGGGTAAATATAATACTTTTGTGTTAAAATGACACATTGTTAAATAATTAAATAAATCCGGGTGAACAAATACCAATAAAAATCCATTCAGCAGAAAATGCAGGAGATGGTAATCAACTCAAAAAAGCCAAGCCTAATTTTTCCTCCGGGTACGGGTTACCTGTTTGTTTATTTTATAGGAAAAACCAACAGTTATAAACTCCTTAATCTGAAGTTTGGGCTTTTCACCCATGGGTTGTCCGTTGGCATCTTCAACCGGAAAAAGAACTTTTTCATCGTAAATAAAGTGAACCATCATACGCATGTTAATATGGTCAGTTAACTGCATTATCAGCAGGTTTTCCCAGTTAAAATCGAGGTTTCCAAATGGCTGGAGGTAATTGATAAACATTTTGTACTTGGTTTCGTAGGTAATTTCCGGCGTAATGTTTTTCCGCCAGAAAATATCGGTATTTAAACCCGGTTCCCAATAACTGCGTCTGCCTTCGTCAATTCCATATTTGGTCTGATCTATTTTAATTGTATCCTTCACAAAAACATTTTTGGCAGTAAGTGGTGAAAGAAACAGCGAAAAATTGTTGTTGGGTTTGTAATCGAGCCCCAATTTAAAAAAGGTACGTGCCGGCCCCATAAATGCAGATATGGGTTCGGGATTGGAAGTCCTTGGATATTTGTACCCGTTAAAAAGCTGTGTTTCATAGTTAAATTCAGTACTGTAATACCATTTTTTAAAAGCGCTAACCCCCAAACGCGAGGTGACTTCAAATTTATCGTCATTTTTTTGAGTTTCAGCGCCTTCACCACCGGGTCTGATATATCCGTTACGAATTTCTCCCGAATTTTCCCATTTTACTTTGTCATCATATCGCGACCAGTTGGCATAACCTTTCAAAATAATTTGCAGCGCCAAAGCACTTTGGCCACCTTTTTTCCAGTTCTGGAGATAGGTTTGTGTGAATCCAACCGATCCGTCTCCGCCAATTCGCCATGGGGTGAGTACCTGGTATTTTTCCTGAACATTCGATAATCCTGAAACACTTCGGTTCAGGGTACTGAAATCAAATTCTTTACTTTCTCTTGGCCTGAACCGGCTAAACGTTACGCCATCATCAATCAACAGTTGCATTGTACGTTTATCAACGCTTTTTACCATCAACCTCAATGAATCGTTTTGTTCATTTTTCAACCATATTCTTGAATAATAGGGAATGGAATTCCTTAAAACCACCAATGATTCTTCATTAAGCAAGTTGGTCATTTTAACCTGTGTAGTATCCGTAAAATCGGCATATTCGGCCAGCTCTGCCACAACAAGTGCAATGGAATCATTTACAGCGGCAACAACAGAATCGTTATAAAATTTAAGCACCTGGTAATTATTAAAGTTTACCGAATCAACCAGGTGCTGCTTTTCCCGTTCAAACTCCTGTTCGTACCTCCGAAGGCGGTAATCCTCAACTATAGAATCCCGGTAGGCGTTCACAATGGAATCGTTGTATGCCAAACGTTTTTGTTCAATAACAATTTGTTTCATGCTGTCGAGCCGTAAAAACCGCCTGAAATCAGTTGGCGACTGCATTAAAGAATCGGGAATAACATCAGGTAGCTGCAAACTGTCGGGCAATTCATAAAATCCCTGTTCAAACAGTTGCATGCCCTGGTTCGGGGGAATTGCACCGGCCTTTTCTTCAATTCCCACAATCAGGCTTGCAGGTACAGAAAGTTCTTCTTCAAAATATTTTTTCCGGAGCCGGGCATCTGCAAACATCAGTTTTCGCTGAACCTCATCAGCCGGGAAATACCCAGGAACCTGAAGGCTGTCAGAAACATGCTCGGGCAGTCGAAACACAAAAGTAAATGTGCTGTCATTTAAAGATTTGTACAGCGAATTCAAAACCGAATCGAGAGGCTCCTTCTCAATAAAATAAATTAATTCGCGAACCTTTTCCCCTGTTTTCGGATGAGAAACATGCCAGGAACTGTCTTTTTCAAAATACCTTTCAAGCAACTGAACGCCAAGTTCAAGAGCACGGGTGTTTTCCTCTTCAGAATTTTCGCGTTGGGCATTTACCTCAAAAACGAAATTAAACAAAAGTGAAATGAGCAAAACAAAAAGTTTACTTTTTCCTGAAAACATAATTAATTGTATTTACAGCTTTTTTGTCAAAACGCAAAAATAGCATTTATGGTATTTTTAGGTGAATTTTTCAGATTGAAAGTCGAAAAAATTAGGATTGGAAAAGCGATAAATCTTTTCTAATCGATTTTTGAATGAAAATTCAAATCGTATATTTGTCAATACAAAAACCGGAATAAAATGATTAAACGTGAAGAAGCCCTAACCCTTTTGGAAGAAAATATACAGTCGGAAAATATGCGAAAGCACTGTTATGCCTCAGAGGCAGTGATGCGGGCTTTGGCAAGGCGATTAGGCAAAAACGAAGACGAATGGGGAATTGCCGGTCTTTTACACGACATTGACGTGGAAATTACCAACGCCGATCCCAAAACGCACGGTCCTTATGCCGAAAATCTGCTGAAAGGAACAGTAACCGACGAAATGCTCGATGCCATTGTAATGCACAACGAAATGGCTACCGGCAAAGAGCGCTCCACTGAATTTCAACATGCACTGGCCGCCGGCGAAACCATTACCGGCCTGATTACCGCCACGGCGCTGGTTTACCCCGACAAAAAAATTGCCCCGGTTAAAGCCAAATCCATCACCAAACGTATGAAACAAAAAGCCTTTGCGGCATCGGTAAAGCGCGAAAACATTTTGGAATGTGAGAAAATTGGCATTCCGTTAAACGAATTTGCAGAACTGTCGCTCAATGCTATGAAGGAGATTGATGAAGTGCTGGGATTGTAAAGCAGTATTTTTCTGAACTAATGATTTCTTTCAAAATTTCAGAAAAATAAATGTATAGAATACTTTTTTCAATTCTATTTTTTTCTAACTTTGATGTGAAATTAAACAAATTTAGCTGTAACTGGAACTAATCATTAAATTATGCCTTTCAGTAAACAAAGCATCCACCGCATTTCCCTGGGAGACGAAAGAAAATTCAGGTGTCTGATGGAATTCATTTCCGACGATTTGTTTCTTTTTGCCATGGGTTTTATCCGAAAAAAGGAAATTGCCGAAGAAATAGTCAGCGATGTATTTGTAAAAACCTGGGAAAATCGTTCAAATCTAACTGAAATTGAAAACCTGAAATCTTACTTATTTGTCAGCGTTAAAAATTCGTGCATTTCCCACATACGTAAAAACCGGAAAGAAAACCTGATTACACTTGATGGATTTGATGATTTTATGGTACCAGCGGTTGAATGCCCGGAAAGCCAGTACATCAACTCAGAAAAACTAAGTGCGATTTACCAGGCCATTGAGCAACTTCCACCCAAATGCAAACTAGCCTTTTCGCTGGCCAAGTTCAGCGGATTGAAATACAAGGAAATAGCTGAAATAATGGATGTTTCTGAAAAAACTGTGAACAACCACCTTGTTTTTGCTCTGAAAAAATTGTCAGAAACATTGGGAGTCAGAAAAAAAAGACGACAAAAACATTCTCCGTTGAAACAAGCCAGCTTATTTTCTTTTTAAGATTTTCTTACTTTTCAATTAGGTAGTTTTTTTCTTTCCTGCGTCATAATTCCAGAGACGATAATAATGACTGAAAAAGATAAACTTTTCGAACTGCTTGTCAAAGAACTGAATTCAGATTTAACTGAAGAAGAAAAAAATCTGATACGCAAAAGTTTGCAAAACGATGATTCGTTCAGCAAACAATACCATTCTTTAAAAGAATTCTGGAACCGGATTCATCCCCCTGATATTTCACATCGGATAATTGACAAAACAGAAAAAAAGCTGGGCTTCACATATCAAAACAAACCCGTAAAAAATAACCATTTCATTTATAAAATTGCAGTGGTCGTGCTTTTGTTAATTTCATTAGGACTGTCTGGAATTTTTTTCATGGGACAACAAAACACGCCCACCCTTCACGAATACCATTCCTATTCAAATGAAGTTAACCAGTTTGTTTTATCAGATGGTACAAAAGTTTGGCTGAACAGCGATTCCTATCTGCTAACAATGGAACCGTTTAACGGTGAATTCAGGTTAGCCAGGTTGTACGGTGAAGCCTATTTTGAAGTGGCCCACAACCCCAAACTTCCTTTCATTATTAAAACACCTTCGCTAAAAACAAAAGTACTGGGTACTGCTTTCAATTTATGTTCCTGGCCTAACAACAAAATTCAGGAAATTGAACTTTATGAGGGAAGAATTAAACTTGAGCCTGAACAAAATGACATAAATGCTGCATTTCTGGAACCAGGCCAACGGGCTCATTTTAATCCCGAAAACAAAAAAATGATTATTTCACAAACCGATGCTGATAACAGGGCTGCCTGGAGAAACGGAATACTAAACTTTTACAACGAAGAACTTTTTTACATCGTTTTGGAACTGGAAAGAAAATTTGATACACGGATATTAATTTCTGACAATGAAGCCGGGAAATTGAGATTCACGGCTGAATTCACCGACGAGCCGCTGGAAAAAATACTGCTGTTACTTAGCGAAGCCAAAACTTTTAACTATCATATTTCAAATCAGGGAGTTCTGATTCGTTCTGTAAAATAGAATTAAGACTTTAACCAATAATAACGGGAGGAAGAAAATCTTATAAACTTCTTCCTTTTTAAAAAAATGAGTGTTAATTAAATAATTGTTTAATGTGCTAAACCAGTAATGTATGGAACAAAACATGAAAGGGTTGCTGTCCCTTTTTCTGCGACAGCTAAAAAAAATCCGGCGTGCATCAATTGCTCTGCTGCTCTTGTTGGCGCTGGTAACCAATGCGCAGGCCAGCGCATATTCTGAAACGGTCACTTTCGACTTGAAAATGAAACAGGTTACCCTGAAAGAAGTTTTCAAAGCGATTGCCGACCAAAGTGAGTTTAAATTCATCTACAACAACAACGAGGTGAATGACAACCAAAAAGTTACCTTCAACAAGCAAGGTGCGCGTGTAGAAGAAATTCTGGATGAACTTCTTCCTAAGCACAACCTGGATTATAAAGTTATTGATCGCCAGGTAATTGTTTTTCCGAAGGAAGTAAACACTACTGCTTCCGCGTCTGTTGGCATGCAGCAGCAAAAAACCATTTCCGGGAAAGTAATTGATGAAGAAGGAATGCCGCTGCCGGGTGTTTCTGTTGTGGTGCAGGGAACAACCATTGGTGTTGTAACCGACATTGACGGAAATTACACACTGCAGGTACCCGCAGATGCCCGTGTTCTGGTATATTCTTTTGTGGGCATGAGGCGTCAACAGGTAAGCATTGGCAATCAAACAGCCATTAATATTACCCTTGAAGCCGAAACCATTGGTTTGGAAGAGGTCATTGCTGTAGGGTATGCCTCGCAGAAAAAAGCCAACATTGTAGGTTCGGTTACTTCGGTAAGCGGTGAAAAAATCGATGCTATTCCGGCAGCCGATGTTACCAATGCTATTTCAGGCCGCATGCCGGGTTCAGTTGTTATTCAGGGAAGTGGTGAACCCGGACAAAACGAGGCTACCATTCTGGTTCGTGGACGTACCACATTAGGAAACCGGAACGATAATCCTTCCATTACAGCTCCTCTGGTTGTGGTTGATGGTGTGCCTGGTCGTTCGCTGGGTGACATCGACCCGATTGACATTGAAAGTATTTCAGTGCTGAAAGATGCCTCGGCAGCCATTTACGGTTCAACTGCTGCCAACGGTGTTATTCTGGTTACTACAAAAACCGGTCAAACCGGAAAACCCACGCTGAGCTACCAATTCTTCCAGGGATTTATGCAACCCACCATCCTTCCCAAAGTAACCAATGCAGGCGACTATGCCACCATGCTCAGTGAGTTTCAGGATTACGAAAATAAACCCAGAACGTTCTCTGATGAAGATATCGCATTGTTTTACAGTGGAAGAGACCCCTGGGAACATCCCAACAGCGACTGGATGGGCGACCTGGTAGCCAACTGGACAACAACCAGTAAACACAATGTGAATTTGAATGGTGGCACCAGTGGAATGGTTTATTACGTTTCCTTCGGATACAAAAATGAAGAAGCCATTTACAAACAGGAATCGACCAACTACCGCCAATACAATCTGAGGGCAAAACTGGATTTAACCATTACCGACTGGTTAAAAACATCGGTGGATTATGCCGGTTTCCTCAACAACAAAATGTATCCCACAAAAAGTGCCGGAGCTATTTACGGACAAGCTACCCGTTTGGTACCCACTCAATGGTCGTTCTGGCCAACCGGTGAGCCGGGACCCGACATTGAATACGGCGACAACCCGGTAGTAACTTCTACGTTGGAAGGTGGATATGATGATCAGAAAGAGTACATTAACCAGTTAACTTTTAGTGGAACCATCACTCCGCCAATGGTGCCTGGATTATCACTAAACGCTTCGTTCTCTTACGACGCCACCAACTTTTACCGGAAAAGATTCCGCAAACCGTGGACCCTTTACTTCCCCATCTGGGATTCAGCCGTTCGCGATTCGGAAGGATTCATCACCAGCATGGACCTCACTCCCACCCTGCGTGGTTATTCTTCACCTGAACTGGCCGAAGATTACGACAGGGACATTAGAATGCTGACCAACTTCAATTTTAACTATGCAAAAGATTTTGGCGATCATTCCATAAATCTTTTTGGCGCTTTCGAACAAATCGACCAAAAAGGCAACTGGTTTGGAGCATTCCGGAAATATTATATCTCCGATGTGGTACAAACCATAGATGCCGGGTCCAATGCTGATAAGGATAACTGGGGAAGTATGGACATTTATGCCCGCAAATCGTGGATAGGCCGTTTCAACTACAGCTACCAGGGCAAATATTTGCTGGAAGCCATTTTCCGTCGCGATGGATCGCTGAAATTCCCGCCCGAAAGCCGTTGGGGTAACTTCCCCGGACTATTGCTCGGATGGAGGGCTTCAGAAGAAGATTTCTGGAAAGAAAACATTGGCTTTGTTGATTACTTTAAACTGAAAGCAACCTATGGGAAAATGGGTATGGACCCGGGAAATCCGTTCCAGTATATGAACAAATACGGATTGGGAACAGGTTTGACTTTGGGAACAGGAAAAGTTGTGGAAACAGTTGTTCAACAATCAACCGTAGCTAACCCATTCATTACATGGGAAAAACAAACCACTTACAATATTGGATTTGAATCGCAATTGCTCGACAATCTATTCTCCCTTAACTTCGACTATTTCTACAGCAAAAGGTCGGATATTCTTGCCACCAGAGATGCTTCTGTTCCGCGTTTCACCGGATTATCGCTTCCTGATGAAAACATTGCAGAGGTTGACAACCGCGGTTTGGAAGTTGAAGCCGGTTACCACAACCAAATCAGTAACGATTTCAGGATAGATGTTTCCGGAAATATTGCATACAACCACAACGAAGTTGTGTTTATGGATGAACCGGAACGTTCTGTTCCATGGCAGCAACGCACCGGCCACCCATACGGAGCTGCTCTGCTTTACAATGCCATTGGCATTTTTGAAGATGAAGCCCATGTAAACTCTTATCCAAACTGGCCGGGTGGCGCCAAACCGGGTGATGTTATTTTTGAAGATGTTAGCGGCGACGGACAAATTACGGCTGACGACCGCATTTTGCTCGACAAAACCGATGCTCCTGAAATCTTTTACGGAATTTCACTGGATGCTTCATGGAAAAACTGGACATTATCTGTGCTGGCGCAGGGACAGGGAACTTACTACCGGATGAATATTGCGGATGAACGCCGTGGAGAAGCCGGAAACTATTTCCAATGGAGTTTCGACAACCGCTGGACACCGGAAAACAGGCAAACCGATGTAGCGAGAGCCTATAACCGCAATGATGTCTATTGGGCATTCAATGTTAATAACAGCACCTACCATTACGATAACATGGCTTATGCCCGTTTGAAAAATGCTGTGCTTACCTATAACATTCCCAGCGAAGTGTTTGGTAATACCGGAATCTCAAGGGCCAGTATTTACTTTTCAGGAAACAACTTGTTTCTGATTTATGCTGCCCAGAAGAACTTTGACCCGGAAATCGGTGCGCCAATGACCTATCCGGCTATTCGTACACTGGCTATTGGAGCAAGGATTACGTTTTAATTTTTTGAAATCTGAAAAATGAAGAATATGAAAAAAATAATAGGATATTCATTAGTGATGCTGTCGCTCATTTTTGCGACAACATCGTGCGAAGATGTACTCGACCAGAAAGCCGTGGATGCGTTTAACGAAGAATCGGTATTCGAGGACATTAACTTAGCTAAAGCCTACCTGGGAAGATGTTACGATTTTATTGGCGTTGACAATAACATGTTGCTGGGATTGCGTGAAGACATACTTGCCGGAGCTACCGACGAAGTATTGTGTATTCACCGGCCCAGTGGTTATACCAATATTAAGGGAACCATGAGTCCCGATTATCTGGGGCACTTTGGAGACTGGCGCTTTAACTGGATTTCATGGTCGTTGTACAGCAACATTAAAAATGTGAACATCTTCCTGGCTAATGTTGACAATGTTCCCACAAAAACAAGCCAAGATGAAGCACTTATTCAAAGAATGAAAGGTGAAGCTTACTTCATCCGTGCGTTCGACTATGCCAACCTCATGCGTTCTTATGGCGGTGTTGTAATTGTAAAAGAACCCTTCCAACTGGACCAGGATTTTCTTTCCATTAACCGTTCAACTATTGATGAAACACTGGCATTTATTCTTGAGGATTGTGACCAGGCTATTTCCTTGTTGCCCGACAAAACCGGAATTGAACAGGGACGCGCCACAAAAGGCGCTGCTGCAGCATTAAAATCAAGGATTTTAAGCTGGAGTACCGGTATTTTAATGAATGGGGGCTACGAAGCAAACAATCCGCTGGTTTCATTCCAAAGCGGTTCCCGTACACAAAGGCTCGAAGCTGCCAAAGCTGCTGCCAAAGGTATTATTGACGGGAATTACGGACACTACGCCCTTACCGGTACCACTGAAGATCCGCCGGCAGAAATGACCGAAGAAATTATCATGGAATATGCCGATAATTTCTTTAATATTTTTACCCAAAAAGGTACGTGGGACGATGAAGCCATTTGGGGCGTACAACACCTGCAGGCTGTTGCCAACCGCACCACCCAAAACAGGTGGTGGGGACCGAACGGATACCACAACTGGGGAAATAACGGCCCGAATGAGCCAGTGGTAAGAAAATTTGAAATGGCCGACGGAACGTCGTTTGTTTGGGACAAATACAACCCCGGCGACCAAAGCGTGAGGGAATTTACAGCTGCCGAACTTGCTGAAGACCCGGAACGCAATCCGTATGTAGGACGCGAACCCCGGTTTTATGCCACCGTATTTTTCGATGGTGCCCAGTGGATGCAACGTCCAAGTGATGGCCAGGGAATTGACCCGGAAGGACGCATTCAAACCGGTTATTTTATGGCAGCTAACGGCGTTGACATAGATCAGCCGGGACTCGACACCCGTCAGAGTTTTATCGAATCGTGGAACGGGACCAAAAACGGGTATTACCTGAAAAAATACCAGGATCCGGCTACCGTGGGCCAGCACTTCAACAACGAAAACTCGTGGCTTGAATTCAGGTTTGCCGAAGTCTTGTTAGATTATGCTGAAGCCTGTATTGAATTGGGCGGTAATAATCTTCAGGAAGGACTGAATGCACTGAACATGGTGCGCAACCGTGCCGGGTTGCCCGACAGGGTTACCACCGACCAGGCCCAGGCGCGCGAATGGTACCGCAAAGAACGTCAGCTTGAATTGTTTGCTGAGGGCGACCGCTGGTACATGATGCGCAAATGGATGATTGCCGACGAGGTAATAGAAAATGTCTATCATATGAAAATTTATCATTACGCCGACGGCAGTAAAAAATGGTTCTACGACACCAGCCAAAGTGTTGACGACCGGACGTGGGAAGACAGGGCCTACTGGCTGCCCATTGCCAGAGATGAAATGAACAGGGCACCACAATTACAGCAGAACCCTGGATACAATTAGAATTAGGTTTTGTTAGAAGGATAAAGACCGGCTCAATTTGGGCCGGTCTTTTTCAAATAACACAATACATAAAGTATAAACAACAATAAGAACTAAAATTAAAGGTGATGCCAAAATTCAAACTTTCTGTAATGATGCTCCTTCAATACATGATGTACGCTGTTTGGTGGGTTCCGCTGGCAGCATACCTTACCAACCTGGAAGTAGGGAGCACTCAAAAAGCGCTTATCCTGAGTTCCATGGCCATTGGCTGTATGGCATCACCACTCGTTGGTATGCTGGCAGACCGGTTTTGGCCAGCCCAGAAAGTGCTGGCAGGGTTAAATTTTGTTCATGCACTCATGTTGCTCTGGGCAGCAACTACCAGTAATCCCGATGTGCTATTCATCTGCCTGCTTTTAGCCATGCTGGCCTACATGCCTTCGTGGAGTTTAACCTCTGCCATTGCCATGGTGCATCTGCCTTCAGAAGATTTTCCCAAAGTTAGGGTCTTTGGTTCTATTGGCTGGGTGACATCAGGTATATTTAGTTTAACCTTCATCAAATTGCTAAACATTGATTTTGATGGTACACACCTGCCATTTTATTGTGGTGCCGGAGTGAGCATGGTCGCTGTTTTACTGAACCTGACACTTCCCAATACACCTCCGTTGGCCAAAGGCCAAAAATCAACGCTTATAGATGCGTTTGGACTGGGTTCGGTACAATTGATGAAAGATCGCAATTTTGCCCTGTTCATTCTGTTTTCCTTCCTTTCCATGATTCCCTTTGCCATGTACTATTCCTATTTTTCGGAATTTTTGCTGAACATTAATACCCAATACATCTCCATTACCATTAACTGGGGTGTGCTGGCCGAAATGGGATTTTTGCTTTTAGTGCCGGTGGCTATAAAAAAGTTCGGATTGCGAAAAACCATGATTCTCGGTTTGGTTGCACTTTCCATTCGCTATTTTTCATTCTATGCCGGTGGCGCTATTGCTCAGCCATGGATGTATTACATCGGTATTTTAATTCACGGATTGATTTTCGGATTTTTCTATGTAGGCGGCCAGATTTACATCGATAAAAAAGCTCCCGCTCAATTAAAATCGCAAGCACAGGGATTTATTTTCCTGGTAACTTTTGGCGCAGGTTTACTGGTGGGTAACTTTTTGTGTGCCCGGCTCATTCATCATTACAAAACTGCTGCCGGCTACAACTGGGATGCGATATGGGGAATTACCACGCTGGTTTCGGTGGGTTTAATGGTGGGATTTGTGCTGCTTTTCAGGGAAGACGGAGATTTGCGAAAATCAGAAAGTAAATAGTAATTTATTTGTCAGAAAGGGAGATATTGACATGATGAAAAAAAATAAAATTAGTGATTACCATAAAATTTCCATATTGTAATCTTTAAACTGCTTATCTTTTGAGATAATCTTTAAATCAGATGCTATCGCCTGCGCAATGATCATTCTGTCAAAAGGATCACGATGAAAAAAATCCAGCTTTAATAATGTTTTGGTATCGCCTAAATCAATTGGTAATATTTCAAAATCATTGTTATCCAAAAAGTTTTCTATGGTTTTAAATCCTCCTTTGATTTCCAGTTTATCAATTGACAATTTTATTACAATCTCCCAAATACTTGCAATACTTACAAAACATCGATTAGATTTATTGTTAATTATTTTTACAATTTTTTCAGGTAACTGCTCATTTCCGTCAATGTACCATAGAAAAACATGTGTGTCTAAAAAAAGGTCCATTACATGTATTCTTTAAAGTCATCAACAGGATCATCAAAATCTGGCTTTAGTGTAATTTTCCCTTTTGCATAACCAAATACCCTGTCTTTCTTTTTTCCTGGTTTTTCTTTTTTCCTTTTTGTACTAAGGAAGTCTATAAAATCAACCACTTCTGATTTTAAATAATCAGGTAATGAAGATATTTTGGTATATAAACTTAAATCTGTCATTTTTTATGTTTTTGTTTTTCGAAGATAATAAATAATGTAACACCCTCATAAATATTTTCATATCGGGTAACTGTTTTTTTTCCAACTTGTTAAGCTCAGTTCCAGGTGTTTTACCTGAAAACAGAAATTTGCGAAAATCAGCTACATCTGCAGGAAAACAGAAAAAATTCACCAATTGATTTCTCTACACTTACGGGAAATAAAAAGAATTCTCCCAAAGAATCTTCATTCAGCCGGAAAAAAAATCAATTAAAAAACAGGTAGTACCAAAAGGTATCTGAAAATTGCGGGAAAAGCGCCCGCTGTGCGTTTTCGCGGCTGTTGCTGTTCTGTTGGAAAATCTGATAATACTGTCTGAATCGCTGTTCAGTTTCGGTAGTGGTTCGTAAATAATCCAAATTAGGAAACTCGCCCATATTCAAAAGCTTAAATCCTGTTGCTGCTTCGTCGATGTGTCGCGGCATACGATTATATCCTGCTTTTTCAAGAAGCGGTAGTTTTTCTGTAACGGCTTCTGCATCTTTCTGCAGCAACAACCACGCAAACTGATATTCAACAGCAAAAACATTTGTAGAATCCGCTTTCAGTAACGGTTCGAGGTTAGCTTCGGGTGCATCGGAAAGCACAAAAAAGTCCGTTTTCGGTTTGAGTTGTTTTTTCATGCCAAGTTCAGGGTGATTGTTTATCGTCTCATCATTATTCAGCATTTTTTCAAAATCCCTTGCCTCTTTCCGGTAAAAAAGTGACTGGTTAAGAATTTCTATGTATTTGGAAGCGACCTTGTAATTGCCGTTTATCAATTCGGTTTTTATCAGCATTTTTAAACCTTCAGGGGTGTAGCCGCGCATTACCATGTATTCGTATGCCCAGCGATGAGCTTCATTCACTAATCCAACCGTGTAGTAAAAATAACCGCCACGACGAAGCACTTCACCAATGGTTTCCCATTTCAGAAACAGCGTCTCTCCGTCAGGGCTTTGCGGAAACTCAAACAGCCGTTCGGTAAGTTGGCCCGTTTCTGCCAAAGCAATATTATTCAGAAAAAGGATAAGTTTGTTGGTTGTCGGAAATGTTTTATTGAAGGCAATTATTTCATCAAATTTCCTCTCATAAAAGAGCTTTTCAACATGAAAATAGTGGCTGTTTTTGCGATCGGTGCGTTGGGAAAGCGCTCCTGCCAAAATCAGAATGATCAAAATGGGCGAAAACTGAACCCAGCTTACTTTTAGGGTACTCCTGTTTTTCGAACGATTAAACTTTATTTTGAATAGTAAAGGAAACAAGCCAATCAATCCGGCCAATAAAACAAATTCTTTGGTTTGCATGCCAGCATTCAAACCGGAAAAAGGATATTGCAACAAGGTTTTGGTTGTTTCAAAAAACAAAAATTCTTTGGAAATGAAAAAGGAAAGAAATGCAACCAAAAGCAGCGTTCCCATATGAATCCAGCGTTTTCTTCCGGAACATGTAGCCAGGTAAAAAGAAAACATCATCAGAAACAGCCATGCAAAACCGCCGGTAAGGAAATACCAAACCGGAAACAACAAAACAGTAAACCACAATCTATTTTTCCTGAAAAAACGGAGGATTGCAAAAAACCACACCAGTTGCATTAAAATTCCAAGTGAGTTAACCGTTTGAAACTGATAGTGTGAATGCAACAATACCAACCCCGCCCCGACCAGAAAGGGTAAAAAATAAACCGGCTTCCCTAAAATTTCTTTTCCGGTTAATGCGGAGAGCCAGACCACAAGCAAAAGAATAAATGAAAGAATGGCAGCACCTAAAACTTCAAAACGGTAAAACGCGGTTAAAAACACTGCCAAATATTGAAGAAAACCCCCAGGTTGACTCAGGTGTTTCCGCAAGAATTCCTCTGAAACCAAAAAAAGTGAAAGTTTTTCCTGATAGAAAAAAATATAACCTGCAAACCATAAAAAGAAAACATATGTGACCAGAAAAAAAAGAAGGTAAGGCAAATAGGTTAAAATCCGGTTATGTTGAAAGTAAGTTCGCTGCATACAATTTCTATTGAATCGTCCATTTGGCCTGAACTGGCTCGCTTCTGGCCGTTTTCCTGAGTTTACCGGGTGAAAAGGAAACGGCAGAAGTTGAGAATTCCGGGATATTGAACGTTTTTACAAAACCCTCGTAAAACCGGGGATCTTTTTGCGGCAAAACAAACGGTTTGCCTGCTTCACCTGTGGCTGAAACATGCGCCATATATGGTCGTGCCGAAAGTCCGTCGCCCCGCTTGCTGCTGAATAAAAGCCACCTGCCGTTGGAAGACCACGAATGGTAACTTTCGGTAAATTCGCTGTTCACCGGCAGTTTGTCCACCTCAAAATCAGTAAGGTTTATGGAGTACAAATCGGCCTCTTTATGCCAGATGGGGAAACAGCCGTAATCGTGTAAAGTAAAAACCAGCGAATTTCCATCTGGCGAAATGCGTGGAAACGAAACACTTTGGCCCACATCAGAGGCTTTATAAACCGATTCAGTCCTGCCAAATTTTCTGGTTTCCGGATTAAACTCAACACGATATAAATCGTACTGAATATCGCGGTAATCATATTCTGTTCCGATTTGTTCAGCACGACAAAAATATAGCATTTGCCCATCGGGCGACCATTCCGGATATGTATCCATAAACTGGCCCCTGTTCTGAACTCCTATATCCATAATTTCATTCAGCTGCCGGTCGTATAACACCAGTTTCGAATTCAAATCCGATACTTCAATCTTTTTCGAAGCTGCTGAGTGAAACTGTTGCACCACTTTGTTCGATGAAAAAGCCACAAATCTGCCCGAAGGATGCCAGCGCGGATAGGTGGCGCCATTTTCGTTCCCTTTGGTTTTCAGGTTCACATTCACCAGGTTGTCGCCTTCCAAAAAATAGGTTCCGCCATACGAACCCCGCACGTGAAGCATAAAGTTTTCCGGGTTTTGATGGTTAAACGCATGGCAGTTTACACAATTCTGGTCGAGCACATTGTTTTCCACTAAAGTATGTTCTTTGAAATTTTCCAGGTTTCTTTGCATAATACTGATTTCGGTCCAGCTCTCGTAACCCGGGTGCAGCAGCCGGTAATACAGAAACTGATCTACCGGGTCGGCTACCACCATTTGAGAAAAAGATTCAAATTGCAGCCACTCCCCTTCCCTTTCTGCAAAAACGGTGTAATTCAGCCTTCCGTTCAGGTTTTGTTCTAATAGCTTTTTCCATTTTTTTCCCGGAAAACGAAAAGTACCATCTTTTGAAAAAATTGAAATTGCATTTCCATTTTGTCCGGTAATCTTAACTAAAAAGCGATCTCCCGGTTCTTCCACATAGAAATTAAGCGGGGCAATATTTGATGGGATGGTTATTTCGGAATAATCCGGCTGAATAACCGGCTTTCGCTTCACTTGCTGGTTGATTTTCCCCGGTTTGAATTGGCAGGAAAAAACCAGAAAAACAGCGGCAATTAAATATGTTAGTTGTTTTTTGGTCATAGCTTTTCAAGTGGCACAAAAATAGAAAAAATGAAGCGGATTATTCTAATTTTTCAATATTCCTGCTGCATTGAAATAAAAATCATGGAATTGTTGCCCGAGAGTATGAAAATGTTTATGCCGATGAATGCAATAAAAACGTTATTTAATTCACTTTCCAACTAAAAACCACCTTCAAACTTAATTTTATCAGAAAAAATGCAATTTTACTTTCAATTCATTTTGATTTTTAAATATAGTTTTTAC
>NZ_JAWLCI010000081.1:0-20756 GCF_041687215.1 Mariniphaga sp. | reverse complement strand
GATCCAGCAAAATGTACCAGCTTTCTTTAAGCCGCTCCAAATCTGTTGCATAAATGGGCAAATTTGGGGAGAGAGTAAAAGGGAAACCATGGTGAGCCATGCACCCCACAAAGGAATCGCCGGAATTGAGAACCACACTCACCGAACCCCACGTGTGCCCGGGAGTGTAAATTATTTTTCCGTCGATGCCGAATTCGCCGAGCGGAAAATCAGCGTTCGAAAGAACAATGTCAGGTTTTTGGTGTGGAATTTTTATCTTTTGAGCAAAGGGTTTTAATAGGAGCCGGGAAGTTTTTCCCCAGCGGGTAACACCGGGAGGCCAGTTAAAACAGGCTTCTTCCAAAAAATTCCGGTCGTTTTCGTGTATGGCCACTTTTGCTCCGGTTATCTCTTTAATTTCTTTTGCCGAACCGATATGGTCGAAATCGCCGTGGGTTAAAACAATCAGTTTTATTTCTTTCGGATTGATGTTAAACGAGGCAAGTTGTTTTATAAACGATTTTAATTTGTTGGGAGGTCCGGCATCAACCATAACAACCTTGTCGCCTTTAATAATGTAGCACCGGTTAATTCCGAATTTGAGGGTGAAAATTTGAGGAAGTCGTTTCATTTTCCTTTTATAAATCGTTCATTTTTCAGATTTAAAGTTCCGGAAAACGATGTTGCAAAACCAACCAGCTATGTTGCAAATCCTTTAAAATTTCAGGTATTTTTTTAAACTATGATGCAATGAGCTTGATTTGGAAGATTTACGGATGTTCCAGGAAATGTTTTTCTTTTTCTGTATCCCGAAGAAATTGGGCAACCAACTGGTGCTCATTTTGGTATTTTTGTTCGAGATTTTTTAAAACATCCTGAAATTCAGCAGTATTTCGAATATTGTCGAGCATGGGGTTTGTTTTTAGTGACGTGATATACCAAACCGGGCAAAACTCTTTATTCGTTAATGTTTTTAAATATTCCAGCGCTTTTTCATTTTCTCCGATCGTTGCATACAAACAGGCCAGATTATGCGAAGTGGAATAGTTTTTACTTTGGTAGTTGTGTATGGAATTCAAATCCTGGTTTCGTTTTATTTCGGCATTTATATATGCCATTGCTTTTTCATTTTGTCCCTTATGCAGGTAATACCAACCAAGGCAACCTTTTGGGTTAGGCTGAAATGCATCAAAATAATAGGTCCCCTCAACTTTTTGGGCAAATTTTTCAATTTCTTTTTCATTGCCCAGCATAAAGTTGAAAATGAATAAATACTGATTCACTTTTATCTGGGTAGAATCTTTTTTGTATAGTTCCATCAAATAATTCACCGCTTTTTCGGGATTTCCGTTGCAATAAAGCGACCAGGCTTTTTGAGTGATAAACTCAACTGAGTCATTGTTGATATTCAGAACAAACTGCATAAAAGATTCTGCTTCTTCTGTAAATCCGACAGCATTAAAATAGGTGCTGAGCCCTCTGTTGGTCCAAATATCGCTGTACGGATCTTCACGTAATTCTAAAGCAAAAAATAAGGATTCTACTGCTTTCGAGTAGTTTTCCCTGCAGGCATAAACAAAAGCGAGCTGCCTGTAGGAAGAAGGCTCGTGCGGAATTTTATCAATTCCTTTTTTTATAATTCTTAAAGCTTCATCAAATTCTCCTTTTAACGACATTACCTGGCTCTTGAGATGTGTTCCGGGAAAACCGTTAAAATGAACTTTTTCAGATTTTTCATACCAAATCAGCGCAGTGTCAAGGTAACTGTCAGACAGGAACACATCGTTCGTTCTACTCATGTCGTTATAAAACCAGCCAATTCTTGTATAAGGTACTGGAAAATTTGGATCGTGTTTGATGGTTTCCAGGTAATACCGAAAAGCCAGTTGGCGATAGGCAACACTTTCGGGCTGGAGTGCATATAAATCTGTATAATGACTTGCCGTTTGAAAACTTTTATTTGCGGCTAAATTGCTTGTTGTTTGCGGTGCCCATATATCCTGATTTAAAAATGTAGCCTTTACTTCCCTGCGCATAATTTGCGAAATTTCGTTTTGAAAGATTAACGGATCTTCGCTGGTTTGGTCGCTATCAAATAATGCTGACCAAACAATTTTTCCCGTAATAACATTGGTCATCAGGAACCTTACTTTCATATTTCTGTTGATGGTTTGAGAGGTTCCCTCAATAAGGTAATTGATTTTCAGTTTTTTAGCCCATTGAATGGGGTTGTGGGATTTTTCCTCTTCAAGGAATTTTATAGGAGAAATCAAGGTGATAAATTCGATAGTTCCAAGGTTATTTATTATTTCGTTCCTTAATCCGCTCAGAAATAATTCATTTTCTTCTATTTGGCTAATGTCTTTGATGGGCAAAACGGCCACAGTTTTTTCCAGCTCTTTTGGCTGTTTTGAAAACAGATTCAAATTTATTTTTTCATGAAAGATAAATAAAACAATCAAAATGAAAATAATGAACATGGAGGCCACCAGGGCGATTTTTTGTTTTTCTAAAATTCCAGACTTTTCCTTGATTAAAACGGGTTCTGTACTTCTATTTTTTGCTTCTCCCGGCGAATAGCCAAAATAATCGTGAAAGCATTTCGAAAAGTAGGTTACACTGTGAAAACCCGAATCAAACGCAACATCTGAAATACTAAGCGAGGTTTGTTGTAAAAGTTCTTTCGCATGTTTAAGTTTTACCTGGCTAATAAACTGACTTACAGAAACATTTGCAATTTTGCTGATTTTTCGGTGAAGGGTTGACCGTTCCATACCCAATTTTTTTGCCAGTTCGTTTACCCCAAACTGGTCATTTTTCAGGTTGGCTTCAATTACCTCTGTAAGTTGCCCGATAAAATCCTCCCCTTTTTTAGATGTAACGGTCATTTTGGTTCTTTACATAAAGCTTTTATCTTACTTTATGACGGGAAGTTACGAATATTTTTTGGTGTTTAAATTGTGGTACTAATTTTTGATATTCAGAGCTAATTTTTTTATTTCAGCCTTATTTTACGTTTTCTTTTTTAGATCATCTCTTTTTAAACCAACACGTTCCTGTTTTTTAGGAAAAATTGATTTTGTGGAAGAGGATTTGCGCAATTGATGTTTTCATTCAACTAAAAATTATCTTCTGTAAAAATTCTTCAACAACCAGGTATTTGTATTTCAAAAATTTAAAATAAATGCTTTTTAGCCTGAACTATTCATAAATTTTAAAAATATAAATTAAGTTCATCCGCCAACTGGCAGACCGACATAGATGAAGTTGAATTTTTAAAAAAAGGTTTACTGAATCTTAGTCGCTATCGGAGATAGGGATTATTTGTGAATAATCCGGGTTAGAAATAACTACAAGCATTTGCAACATATTTTAAACATTTTGCAAAATAACTGCTATGTTTTGCATTTTGATTTGGTTTAACTTGAAGACTGCAAAAAGGAGAAATTGATAAAATAGATGCTGAAGTTGTTTTCGCCCTGAATTGTGCAGCTTAATTTCTTTATTATTCGTATTTTATACTAAAAAAAATACTGGTCTGTAAGTAATAAACTTAAACATGGCTGTAAATACTCACGAAGATCAGGCTTTACTTAAGCGTTTAACTGCAATTGTGGAAGCCAACCTGAGCGACGAACATTTCGGGGTAAACGAACTGGCACAAAAAACAGGGTTGAGCCGTTCGCATATCCACCGAAGGTTAAAAAGCATTTCCAATAAATCACTCAGCCAGTTTATCAGGGAGGTAAGGCTTGAAAAAGCAAAAGAATTGTTGGAAGAGGGGAATCTTACAGGTTCTGAAATAGCATACAAAGTGGGATTTGGAAGCCCGTCTTATTTCATCAAAAGCTTTCACGATTATTTTGGATATCCACCGGGAAAAATTGGTAGTGGAAAAGCTGATATAAAAAAACCGGGGCGGGATAAGATTTCCTATAACGCAAATCGATGGATTATTATTACTTCTGCTATTTTTGTTCTGGTATTTGCCCTCTTTTTTATCCAGGTATTTAATCCATTCTTCTTTAAAAAAAGCGGACCAAAAATAAGTATTGCTGTGTTACCCGCGAGTTGTGAATTGTCGGACTCATGTCAGTTTAATGTTTTAAATCAAATCATTCAAAATGTGATTAACAACCTTAGTCTAGTAAATGAAATTGATCCAAAACCATGGCCTTCCCTTAGGCAATATTTAAACTCAGATAAGCCAATCCCGAAAATTACACAGGAGCTACATGTTAAATACATAGTTGAAACGCAGGTTTTCAATGTTTTTAATGGTGAAATTCAGTTAAATGTGAATCTTATTGAAGGGAACAAAAATACTCAGCTTTCTACCAATTCAGTTAACCTTGATTATTCAAATGCTCAGATTGCAGTTCAGGATTTTACAAAGGTTTTGCTAAAACAATTGAATGTTAAAATGACACCTCTGGTATATGAAAGAATCACCAGGATTATAACGAATAATCCAATAGCGTTGCAATTTTACTGGGACGGAATGGACAGTTTCAATCAATGGTTTTGGCATAAGGAAAGCCAAACTGATAAACTGAAACAGGCAATTTATTTATTTGAAAAAGCCTTAAAATACGATAATCACTTTGCATTAGCTAATGCACAAATGGCTGTTTCTTATTATAAATTGAAAGAAACAGGAATAGATGTCGAATCCTTTTCAGAAAAAATTGAATTGCATTCAAAACGGGCATTTTCTCTTGACAGTTTGAATGATATCTGCATGATTGCAAAAGCATACGCTTGCTTAAACAAAGGAGATAACGAATTGGCAATTTCTTATTTTGAACAGGCTTTGAAATACAATCCAAATTCGCTGATGGCATTGAGGGAACTTAATCGTATTTATGAAGCCAGTATGGGTATTAGTCCTTTTCGTAATAATGAGAAACAACTGGAATATGCGCTCAGAGTCATTCATTCAGAAATTCCTGAAAATAGCAGAGTGGGTATAACAAAATATGATTATGTTAATTTAGCTGTTGCATTTAGACACTCAGGGTTTTTAGAGGAGGCTTTGATTTATATAAACAAAGCCATTGAAATTGATACTAATTATGCCATGGGCATTGCTCATAAATCTCAAATTGTGACTGACTTGAAAGGGTATCAGCACTCCATTATGCTGTTAAATGAAAGCATCGAAAAGGATTCAACAAACCTATTTGTAAAAGACTGGCTGTGGCTCACTTATTACATGTTGCATGATTTTGAAACCGCTTATCGCTATCTTATGAAGTTTGGGGGAATGCCTGCAAGTGGCAGTTTCTTTGGCAGGGCTTCCTTAATGTTGAAGGAAAGAAAGGAAGACGAAAAAGCTCAAGAATTTTTGGAAAAATATTTTGAATATGCAAAAAGTATTAAGGGACCTATTAAAAGCTTTCACTTATCTCAGTACTATTTTTTAATCGGGGATTCTAAAAATGCGATCGAACAGTTGAAGACTTTTTCAAAAGAGGAAAATTACCCAAACTGGATCATTCGTGTTATAGAAGACGATCCGATAAATGATAATTTTCGTAATTTGCCGGAGTTCAAAAGAATTTTAAAAAAAATTAAAAAGAGATTTCGGAAAAATCACGAAAAAATAAAGGACAACCTCGAAAAGAAAGGATTGCTTTTGGCATCCGGTGTTTAGCAATTAATTTTCTTTAAATCAAATAAACATCTTAAATAGTGTTTTCAATAATTCCCTCAATGCAACCCCTTTTAAACCCATGCAACATGATTTAATGATTTCAATCATGTTTTAAATGATTACAACATAGTTGATATGTTCTGCCTGCCTGTAGGTTGTAATTTTATTCATGGAAAAGTTTTTCAATTTTTAGTTTCATTTATGTTTAACAATTAAAAACTCAAAGCCATGAAAACAAAAATTTTTATTCTCGCAGTTTTGATTTTACCCATAGCAGCTATGGGACAAATCTTCCACAAAAATGTGGACATCTCTGAAGTAAAAGTTACTCCTCCTGTTTTTGCCGGAGTAGAAATTGTTCCTGATGAACCCGATAGCCAGGACAATTTTCTGGCCAAATACCTTGCTGAATATTTTCAGTATCCTGCTCATGCCAAACAATGTGGCGACCAGGGTACTGGAATCGTTCAGTTTGTTGTGCAGCCTGATGGCAGGTTAACGGATTTCCATGTTATCAACAGTGTTTGTCGCGAACTGGATAAAGAATTTATACGGGTAATAAAAACCACCGAAGGCATGTGGAAACCGGGCTCCAACAATGGCAACCCTGTTCAGATGGAAAAAGAAGTTTCCATGATGTTTGTAGCTGACTGTGAATGGTGCAACAACAAACCAAGAGAATATTTTATGAAACAGGCCAAAGCATATTTTGCCAAAGCAAATGCTTTGTTTCTGGAAAAACACAATTTAAAGAAAGCGCTGAGAAATTATAACCTGACCGTTAAGTACCTGCCCTATGATGAATCAGCATTGCTTTTAAGAGGACTTTGCCGCTACGAAAATGGGAATATGGAAGAAGCCCGCACTGACTGGGAAAGGATTAACAAAATTGGTGGCAGCTTTGATGCCAGTCCGTATTTAGAAGAACTGACTTCGTTAAAAGGCTATAACGAAATGATGGCCACACTTGAAAAATAAACCTGTGATTTGAAAATTTAGAAATTGTTCCGGAATGAAACCAGTTCCACAAAACATGTAAAACCAAAAATTAACGATTATGAAAACACTAACAGTTTTATTATTCGGAGTTATCCTCATTATTGCAGGATGCTCAAAAACCGATGATTTCCCGGAAGGGAATATGACTGACAACCAGTTGAAATCTGCCGATAACAGAAGTTTCAAAATGTTTTTTATAGGTGGATATACTTTGCCAGTAATTTGCGACGGTGTAACTGTCGATTATTTGGAAGTGGAAGATGGTGACGAAAGTATTATTACACGCGTAACGGCTCACATTACTGATGGGAAATTTGCTTGGGCAATAGTTCATGCTAACGCCTCCCTTACAAGTCAATTAACTGGGGAGACATTTAAAATAAATGAGACTGATAAAATTACCTTCGACCAAAATGAAGAAGTGACAAGTATTATGTCTCGCGCACACGCACGAGGTGACCAAGGTACTCATGTAATTATGTTTTTTGAGATAGATTTCGCGACATGGACATTTGAACTGATAAAAGGTAATTGTCCCGGGAATAATGAATAATGCAATCATTCAATTCTAAAGACATGTTAAACTAAAAATTAACGATTATGAAAACACTATCTGTTTTATTATTTGGAGTTATTCTCATTATTGCAGGATGCTCAAAAACCGATGAATTTCAGGAAGAAAACATGACTGAAAACCAGTTGAAATCTGCCAATTCTAAAACCATCAACTTTGAAATGCAAGAAATGTTCCCAGGCTGGGTATATTATGCGCCATTAATATGTGACGGAGATACGGTTGATATTCTGGTGGAAGATGTTCCCGGATCAGAAATTACCGTTCATGTAACCGCACACTTTATTGATGGTAAAATGGTATGGGCGATATTGCATTGCAAAGGAACACTGACAAGTGAAGCAACAGGTGAGACATTTAAATTAGTCGACCAAACCAGGGTAACGTTCGATGAAAATTTTGAGCTTACTTCAAATATTTATCACGTTCATGCACTGGGGAATAAAGGTACTCATGTAATGAATTTTTTTGAACTGGATTATGAAGCACAGACATTTGTGTTGACAAAAAGCATTTGTCCGCAGAGTGATTATTAAGGTATTTATTATCAGGTAAAAATGCAGAAGGGAAAGGTATGAAGATTTAAATCAACTGTGCCGGAATTTCTGTTATTTTGAATCAATTCTGTGGGTTTCAAAAAACACAGTTCTCCCCTTCATTTCATGAGTTGAAAATAATTCAAAAGAATGGAGGGGATTTTAGCTGTAATTCACGCGCATTAAATTAATTTCTTCAGCACAACATGAATTTTTCACTCCAAAAACCCAAAAAACACCTCCTGCAACATAAGTGCAAACATTTGCAACATAGGTTAATCTTTTTGCAACATACGTGCTATGTATTGCTTTAATTTTTGCCGTAAATTCTAATATTAATAATCAGCTAAAAAGTTCAGGCAATGAAAAAAATCAAAAAAACTTTTTTGGTCATTTTTGTGCTGTTGGTTTCTTGTTTCTTATCAACGGCACAGAATGAAAAAATCCCCGTTACTTCCTCTTCTGAAAAAGCAGTGAAACTTTACCACCAGGCCTGGTCGAATCTGAAAAATGCTGAAATTGCAAAAGCGCATCAGTTACTTGAGGAGGCGCTAAATGAAGACCCCGGATTTTTTATGGGGCACTTTGTTCTTGCTTTTAACAACTTGAACTTCGGGAACCGGGATGTTTTTAAAGCACATGCTGAAAAGGCATTAAACAGCAAAGCCGAATTAAGCAAAGGTGAGATGCTGCTGAAAACCGCCCTCCGGCGAATGAACGAAAATCCGAAAGCAGATGTGACCGATGTGGGTGAAAACCTGGTGGAAATTTACCCCACAGATGAAGTGGCTTATTTTATGCTGGCCGCTTTCCAGGGCATTGTAAACGATTTAAAGGGAACCGCAACAACGTACAACAATCTTTTGAAAATAACGAACAATCCGGCACCGGTTTATAACATGCTTGGCTACACTTACCTGCGGATGAATGATTTTGAAGCCGCTGAAAAAGCATTCAACAAATACATTGAGCTTTTTCCCGGCCATCCCAATCCGTACGACTCGAAAGGCGACTATTTTATGGCCGTGAAAGATTACAAAAATGCACACAAAAGTTTTATGAAGGCGTATGAACTCGACAACGCCTGGAGTCATCAAAAAGCCATGAAGGCAAAAGAACTGATGGAAAAAGAACTGATTACGGATGGAGAAATTTCGTTCACTGCGGAAGAAATTCTTGAAAAAAGCATTCAGTACCATGATCCAACAGGAGTTTGGGATACTTATAAAGGTAAAATGCACCATGTTACGGTTTTAGGCCAAAATTATGTTGTTACCGAAACCATTGAATTTGACAAGCCTAACGATTACTATCTAAGTACTGCATACCAGAATTTTGGAACCATAAAAAGAGGAATAAACAAAGGTCAACACTTTTTCAGCCTCGATGATGATACCATTATTTCCCAACAAATTAAAGATAATTGGGGCCTCTCCAGTTCAGGAATTAATTGGTATAAAAATCAACATTTAGGTCATTTTGGAATGCCCATGCTACTTAAAACGGCAGGTATGACTGTCGCGAAAAAAGCTGAAATTGTAAAATTTGACGGGAGGGATTGTTATGCATTAACTTTCACAGGAGTTCCGGAAAAGGTAATCGATCCAATATTCGAAAATACGTCAATTTTATATATCGATCCATCAACTTTTTGCCTGAGAGGTTATAACTGGATGATTGACGAAAACACAAAGTTTACGGCAGTACTTTCAGGTGAAATATCAATTAACGGACTCAAAATTCCGCATATAATTTGTTTATACAATGCTCAAGGAGAACACGGTTCAAGTAGCATAAATACAGTAATTCCGGTAAACTAAAGAGAAATTTTTAAAATCCAAAAATTATGAACCGAACATGAATTTTCATTCTTAATATTCACAAACAAGAAGAATTAAAATTCATCGAGAGTTCCATCGAATACAAACGAAATAAAAAATTCTAATGAGATGAAAAAATTAATTGCGTTTTTAATCATTGCAACCCTGTTTATGCAATGTTCTGACAAAAAAACAGCTATCAAACCAAATGAAACAACTGTAATTGGTTTATTTACTCCGTATGAACTTATGCCTGAAATTGTTCATAAAAAGGTGAAGGAAATAAAAGAAACAAATTTCTGGCCTTTAGAAAAAAACGGAAAAATTGAAGCCGGCCAGCGGCTCAACACTGCTGCGCGCGACACGTTAAGCTGGACTGCTGATTTTATGGTTCAGTTCGATGAGTCGGGCCTTGCTGAAAAAGTAATTCATTTGAATGAAAATGATGACCCGTATGAATCGTGGATTATAAAAAATGAAGCAGGCTACCCGGTGAATGCAAGTTTTTTTGTAAGAGATTCAATTGCAGGGAAACAGGAAATCACGAAAATAAATGATACCAGTTACCGGTGGAAAATTATTAACCCGCAAACTGATACATTAAGAAGCAGTGGTGTTTTGGAATTGAATGAAAACCGGAATTACAAAACTCTCCAATTTTATAATTTTAAAGGGGAACCAACCAGTAAATATGAATGGATGTATAATTCTTCCGGCCAATTGGCAGGATATACGGTTTCAAGAAACGACACTGTAAGAATGGGAATGAACTTTACCTACAACGAAAAAGGTTCGTGTGAAACGCAGGAAGTTTACAGCAAAATCAATGGAGAATCAGAAACAAACCGGTACGAATATGAATACGACGATGCCGGAAACTGGACGAAAGCTGTGTCATTTGTTAACGAAAAGCCATTCATCGTTGCATTGAGAGAGTACACTTACTATTAATCATAAAAATCATGAAAAAAACAGAATTTGATTTAAAAGGGCCAGATGTAATGAAACTCTCCTGGTTATTAAGCAACGGACAGGTTGTAATGCTTACCTGCTGCAACTCCGAAAAATTCATTAATGGCATAATTACCGCTAGCTGGGTGGCGCCTACCTCTCATGAACCGCTTTTAATAACGGCATCAATAGGAAATGGGGAAAAAGGCGAAGATTCTTACCGTGCCTGCCACGCGCTGATTAACGAAACCAAAGAATTTGGGTTAAACATTCCAATCCCGGAACTTACCGAAGCCATACTTAAGGTAGGAACCACGCACAGCAACGAAGTGGACAAGTTTGCCGAAACCGGGTTAACACCAATGCAATCAAACAAGATTAAAGCTCCAATGATTAAAGAGTGCTTTATGAATATTGAATGTAAAGTTATCGACCAGATTACGACTGGCGACCATACCGTTTTTGTGGCCAAACCAGTTGCCGTATTGATGAACGAAGATGTGATGACTGACGGCAAATTCGCGGAAAAATACATTGATAAAAACAACCAGGTTCAAATTTGTGAATTAATCACTGCCTGGAATCTGTGGTAAAAAATTAGTTATAAATCTTAAAATCAGAAATCATGAAAAATTTATTTTGGACATTATTTGCTCTTATTTTATTGGCAGGAATATCCTGTCAGGACAAACAAACAACAGCAGAATTGAATGAGTTGAAATCGAGGGAAAAACTTGAAGAGAATAATAAAGAACTCGTCAGTAATTATTTTAATGAACTTTGCAAAACCAAGCCTGATGATTTAGCTGTGTTTCTTACAAAATTCATTTCATTGGACTACATATTACACCTTCCAGGAGAAGAAATAAGGGGAATGGAGGGCCTTGTAGATCATTATGCAAGTTCAATGAAGAACTTTCCAAACTTTGAACAACCAATTTATGATATTATTGCAGATGGAAACAAAGTAGCATTTCGGGGAGAGTTTATTGCTACTCAATCAAACGGGAATGTGATTAAATCAACATTTTCTGGATTCTGGCAAATTAAGGATGGCAAAATAGTTGAATGGTGGAGTGAATATGACGCTTTAGGCATGATGCAACAACTAGGCATGGAACTCAAGCCTGTAGAAAATAAGAAATAGACAATTATATTGAAACATAAACAAACAGCAGCGAAATTCACATAAATCATTCTTGTTTCTCATTTTTAATTGACGTAACATGAATCATTATAAATCTTAAAATCATAATTTATGAAAAATATTTTAAAAAGAAAATTAGGCAGGTCCGGCATTGAAGTCAGCCCAATGGGTTTGGGATGCTGGGCAATTGGCGGCAACATTTTCATGCAGGGATTGCCACTTGGCTGGAGCACAGTTGACGATAATGAATCGTTAAAAGCACTAGAAAAAGGATTGGAAATGGGTGTTAATTTTATCGACACGGCAGATATGTACGGGACCGGTCATTCTGAAAAACTGGTTGGTGAGGCCATTAAAGGCAAACGCGATAAAGTGGTTATTGCCACGAAATTTGGATTTACCTTCGAACCCGGAAGCCGGGAAATTCTCAGCATGGAGGGTGATGGTTCGCCTGAATACATCCGCAAAGCCGTTGAAGACAGCCTTTCACGGCTGCAAACCGATTACATTGATTTGTACCAGTTACATTTGGGTGAATACCCAATGGACAAAGCACAGCAAACCCGCGATGCTTTGGAAGAATTGGTAAAAGCCGGAAAAATACGAAGTTACGGGTGGAGTACCGATGATTTTGAACGGGCTGCCTTTTTTGCCGAAGGTGAAAACTGCGCTGCAATTCAGCAGATTTTCAATTTGTTTGTGGGTAACAAAAACATACTTCAGTTGTGTGAAGAAAAAAACCTTGCCAGCATCAACCGTGGACCTTTGGCAATGGGCCTGCTAACCGGCAAGTTTTCAACTGAAACAAATCTTCCAAAAGACGATGTCAGGTCTATACTCCATAATTTTGCCGATGAATACCATATATTTTTCTCGGAAGGCAAGCCCGTAAAAAAATTACTTGATAAACTCGATGCAATAAGGGACATCCTCAAAAGTAACGGTCGCACCCTGGCGCAGGGAGCGCTTGCATGGCTTTGGGCCCGAAGTGAAAATACCATTCCGATCCCCGGTTTTAAAACCGTTAAACAGGTGGAAGAAAACGCAGGGGCAATGCAGTTCGGACCGCTAACCAGCGAACAAATGAAGGAGATTGATTTGATACTGCATAAGGAGCAAGATTATATATCAAACATTCAAAAACCAATAATATGAAACGAGCATGACAAAATTTTTTAACACAAACGGAAATTATTGGATGAAGTTTATCCTCATTCAGTCTAACAAGTTTTCTTTCGCCGAAATATTTTATTTCGGAACATTACTATTTAATAAGGTAAGTTGCTCAATTATAGTATATTAAAAAAGGCAAAAATCATGATAGAACACGTACACAAACACATCACGTCAGAATTACAACAGAATACCCGAACGGATATCATCTTTATTCTGACATCAATATTTCTTAACCTGATCACCCTCGCAGTGAATTCAGGCATGTCAAAAGGATCAAGACGCCTGTTTTTCTATCCCTTTCGAAATTTGATTTTATGGTTCCTGAAATCATGTGGAGTGATTATATAAATAAATTACCAACATTAAACGTGTATAATTTTGATAAAAGTGGTCATTATCCACATGTTGAGGAACAAGAATTATTTGACAAAAAATTACTAAAATGGATAAAAGACAACTAAAACCAAAACAAATGAAAACAAAAATTTACATCACCTTGATTCTGGTACAATGCACACTGGCATTGTCATTTGTTTCACAAGCCCAGTTTCCCGAATTCACCATTATTGATACTGGTGCAATATACACAAGCACTGGCCACCATGTAGCCAGTGGATGGTTTGATATGGATAATGATAACGATATGGATTTGATAATCACAAATTCTTCGGGTATGGGCTATACTAATCATCCAAACCTGTTATATAAAAATGAGTTGAATGGAAATTTTATTCAGGTAACGAATACCGAATACACCCTTCAAAGCTTAACAGTAGGACTACCCGGCCCTTTTGGCGATATCGATAATGATGGAGATCAAGACCTGATTAACGCTGACTGGATCGGTACAGATTATTTTATATATCAAAATGATGGGTACGGTAACTTTGAATCTCTAAAAAACTTAAAGCAGCTCTTTGGTTTCACAAGTGTCCTTTTTGACCTGGATAATGATTCATTTCCTGACATCATTCAATTTCATGAGGATAGCAGCAGAGTTTACGCTAATGACGGTACTGGCAACTTTGTCGATTATAGAGATTTGAATATTCCCTGCCAGGATTCAAGTGCTGTGGTACATAGTATTGCATTGGGAGATGCTGATGATGACGGGGATTTTGATTTGTATATTGGATACACTAATGTTTATGGGGGAAGCAGTATCAAAGCTAAAAACGAATTCTTTCTGAACAATGGTTCCGGCAGGTTCATCAGGCAATCGGACCAGGCAATTATTGTGCAGGACCTGGCTATGACTCCGAGCATTAATTGGTTAGATTACGATAACGATGGGGATATGGATTTATATGTATTAAATTCTTTTGATAAAAGTCCTGCGAATAGTATTTCCGGTGCATTGTTTGAAAACAAGGGTGAGTTGGTATTTGAAAAACATATAATCGAACCTGCCGGATACCGCGATGCACATCGTGTATCCTCGGTATGGGGAGACCTGGATAACGATGCCGATCTTGATTTATACATTACTATAGAAAAAAATGGAAATTTTGGCCATGTTTCACCAATCAAACATAATTTACTGCTGCAAAATAATGGCGATGGGACTTTTTCAGAAGTTTACAATAACACGCTTGCCACAGAAAGTTCTCACACAGCCACTTTCGAAGACATTGACAACGATGGATTCCTGGATGTGTTGCTGGTAAGATTTTCATGGGCCAACAATGGGCGTAACACCCTTTGTATGAATGAAGGGAATGACAATTCATGGCTGATATTGAACCTCGAAGGTACTTCATCAAACAAAACTGCTTTTGGAACCCGCATCATAGCAAAGGCTGCAATTAATGGTCAGCATATAATGCAAACCAGGGAAATAACACCTATGAGTGGCCACGCAACCTATAATTCAACCCGGGTTCATTTTGGCCTCGGGGATGCAGCACAGGTCGACACCCTGATCATCAGATGGCCTTCAGGAAATGTTGATGAATATTTGAATGTTGCAGCTAACGAGATCCACAAGTTTATCGAAAAAGATGATACTGAAGGAGCTCAGAGCTCTTCTTCTGAGTCAAAATTTATTCATCCGAATTCAAAACTGACTGAAGTGTTTTCCGGTGGTGAGACGTTTTTAGAAGGGGCAACAATGTCAGGAGATGGAATTTTATTTTTTTCTGATATAGCTTTTACTTCCTTCCCTGGAATGAAAGCTGGAATCATCTGGACTTTTAATCCTCAAAGCAATGAAGCCAAAGTCTATCGATCCCCCAGTGGAATGTCAAACGGACTCATGTTTGATTCCAATGGTGATCTGATTGCTTGTGAAGGTGCTGACTTTGGCGGAAGAAAAGTTACAAAGACAGACATGAAGACGGGCAAAAGTATAATCCTCGCGGCGTTGTACAATGGGAGACCGTTTAATTCTCCTAATGATCTTGCCATTGATCAGCAAGGGAGAATATATTTTACCGATCCACGCTATTTTGGATATGAATCAATTGACCAACCTGTCAAGGGTGTTTACCGAATTGATAAAGATAATTCTGTCCATCTGTTGGCTTCAAATGTTGACCAACCAAATGGAATAATGGTCTCACCCGATCAAAAAACGGTATATGTAGCAAACTGCAATTTCCCGGGAAATGGCAATACCTCATTCCTGCCAAATGATTATAAGGGCGTCCGGCCAACTGGATCGGGTTCAGTATTCGCATATAATTTACTGCCTGATGGTAGTTTGCAATTGAAAAGTAAGCTGATTGACTTTGGTGCAGATATTTGCCCGGACGGAATGACAATCGATAAGGAAGGCAATTTATATATTGCTCTCGGTGACAAGGTTGGTATCTTTTCTCCTGGTGGAAAAAAAATGTTTGAGATAAAAGTACCACAAGCTACCAATTTGTGCTTTGGGACAGGTAAATATAATCGTACTCTGTTTATCGCAGGGGGTAAAAGTGTCTATGCTATTGAGACACTAAAGGAAGGATTTAATGTTATCGAAAAACGGTAAACAGTTTGACGGGAAAAAGTTGTAAACAACCTGACAAAAAAAATGAGAGGACTGATGATAAATCAATATTTAGACATATACAAGATAAAATTGCATTCCAAAATTAATTTGATACAACTATGAAAACTATTTCAATTACTTCAGCATTTGTCCTTTTACTGTGTTTTTACAGTTGCTCTGGACCTGAACCTAAGACTAATCTTGACTTAAAAGTTGTCGAGACTGAGCTGCGTGCATTTGAATCTAATCATCGAACTGCAATCGACAAAAAAGATATCGCAGGTATTCTTCAATACTATGCCACAGACTTAATCACCATCTCTCCAGATGAGCCAATCCTATATGGTAAAGATTGGATAAGAACACTTGTCACAGACCTTTACAAAACATACGATTTTCACGAAGATTTCAAGTTCATTGATATAAGAATTGTTGGAGACCGGGTAGCTGCAAGTTATACTTTCAAACAACAAATGATTCCTCTTTCAGGTGGAGATACAATTACCCAGACTGGAAAGGGAATGTGCATATTAAAACATTCCGAAACAGGTACCTGGCCATTTGAGTGGAATGCTTATCACAATAATTAGAATCAATATGAAACATTTATTCTTTTCATTAGTCATTTGCTCCCTATTCTGTTGTACAGGCGTTTATGCCCAGAATGGGAAATATGTTGAAACCAATGGTGTAAAAATCTATTATGAAACTTACGGTAGTGGGGAACCACTTTTACTGCTACATGGCTTCATGGGAAGTCATAAGAACTGGTCAACCTGGATTGAAGACCTCTCGAAGGAATATCAACTTATAGTTCCTGATCTGCGAGGTCATGGAAGATCAACCAATCCATCCAAAGTATATACACATGCATTATCTGCCAGGGATATGTTCGGATTGTTGGATAAGTTAGAGATCGATCGTTTCAAAGCAATTGGGCATAGTTCCGGTGCTATGACCCTAACTCATATGGCCACAATGGATAGCTCCCGATTAACAGCCATGATCCTGGTTGGATCCACATCCTACTTCCCGGATGAATGTAGATCAATACAAAAAAATTATTCATACGAGACAATTAGTGATGGTTTGAAGTCTTTTCTGGAATCACACCATCCTGGAGGTGAGGAGCAGTATAGAGAATTAATTACCCAGTTCAGAAAAATGGCAGATAATTATGATGATATGAACTTTACACCTCCATATCTTTCAACCATAAAATGCCAAACACTGATTATTCACGGAGATCGGGATGCTTTCTTCCCGATCGATATACCAGTCAGTTCTTTTAAGGCAATTCCAAATTCATTTCTATGGATAGTTCCGAATACAGGACACTCCCCAATTGGCATTATGGGAGATGAATCTATTTGGTCTGATGTTGCTTTGAAAGCATTTAATGAATTTTTACAAGGAAAATGGAAGTGATATGTATGCCTATAAAAAACACAAGTTATGAAAACCTTATCAATTGCAATCTTCATCTTTTTATTCTGCATTGATTTCAATGTATTGAATGCTCAGACTTTGACTCAAACACAAATTACTGCTATTGAAAAGCCAACCGAGTTCTTTAGAATAGTAAGGGAAGTTTTATGATCCTGATTAACAACCGTTACATGAGGCATAATTAATGTAAAATATTAAAAACCAACAGTATGAAAACATCAAAATTTGCAGAAAGTCGCCGGAATTTTCTAAAAACTGTAATCCCTGCCGGAGGGATGATTTGCTTTGGGTGCCCTAATTTGTCAAAGGCTAACACAACTTCACCAATGAATCAAGACCAGCAATTCCTTGAGAGAATCCAAACTGAACTCAAAATTACGCATGAGGAATTATTTAATTATCGTTTTAAATATTTTATTGAGCGTATGGAGAAATTTGCGGATTATATTGGCAGGGATAAGGTTATATCTATGTTGAAAAATGCAACTGATGATTGTAATTCTGAGAGAATTCCAAACTTAGAGGCTACGTGTTTAAAAGATTTTATTAATCCGATACTGAAAAGTGAAAATTATAAAATTCGCCTGGACATACAGGTGTTAGAATTTACTGACAAAGTATATCAGCACAAAGTAACAAATTGTCTTTGGGCAAAAACCTTTCTTGCTAAGAACGCCGGTGATATCGGTTATGCAACAATCTGTCATGGAGACATCTCAGGTGCGACTGCCTTTAACCCTAAATTAAAACTGGAACTGACAAAAACCCTTATGGAAGGCCATGACTGTTGTGATCACAGGTATAGTTGGGAAGGTTAAGAGTCTTAAATATTATTATTGGACAGCACTGGCTGCATGCAGTAAGTCGTTTATAGAAATTTATGGTTATGAAACGATTATGATTTGGCAATCACAAAAGAAAATAAATAAATTGCTCATGAGAATTCCATCGGGCCATGAAAGGGAATCATATCACGTATATCATAATTTATTGAAATACAAAATATTAAATACAATATATTCAGATGAAAATATTAAATGGCAGAATTAGAAGTAAAAGAGAACATATTTTAAGAATAACATTTCTGATTATTACATCCATTCTTTTAATTGGCGTTCTTCCTTTATGTAAAATCAAACTGAAAGATAAATCAGATGATGAATTATTGAAAACAGCATTCAAGATTTGTGAGAATAATCTTATTTTGGATTCTCACATTGATTGGCCGGATAAACATCTTCAATTTCCAGAGGATATCTCAATGAGAACCACAAAAGGAGATTTTGATTTAGTAAGAGCTAAGATTGGTGGTCTGAATGCTGCTTTATCGGTCGCTTATATAAAATCTGATTTAGATGTTAACGAGAGTCGTGTTTTGGTTGATTCGATTATAGAATTGATAAATAATTACACAATAATATATCCGGATAAATTTGCTCAAGCCAAAAACCCCAATGATATTAAAGAGAATTTTAAAAATAACCTGCTCTCTTTGCCATTGTGCCTTGAAAACGGATTGCCGGTTGGTAACGATATAAGTTATCTGAAAAACTTAAAGGACAGAGGTGTTGTATATATTACGCTTAATCATGATAAGACAAATCAAATAAGTGACTCCAACTTTGATGAAAACCGAAAATGGAATGGGCTAAGTCCGTTTGGCCTGGAAGTTATAAAGGAGATGAATCGCCTTGGCATAATGATAGATATTTCACATTCAACAGACAGTACTGTCTTTCAATCTTTACGTTACTCTGAAGCACCAATAATTGCTTCCCATTCATCATGCTGCCATTTTACACCCGGTTTGGAAAGGAACTTATCAGATACTTTAATAAAAGCCATTGCAAATAAAAACGGGGTTATTATGGTTAATTTGTGTTCTATGTTCCTCGATTCAACATGCATGAAAAACTGTGGTTATTTGCTTAACTGGTATCATTCAAATGGAATCGATATGGATTCAGAAGAGGGAATTGAATTTGCTCTTAAATATGGGGAAACACACCAAATAAAATCAAATTCAGAACAAGTGGTTAATCATATTGAACATATAATAAAGATAGCAGGTATTGACTATGTAGGTATTGGTTCTGATTATGATGGGATGGGACCATCACAGCCAATAGATTTGCCCGATGTATCAAGTTATCCAACAATAGTTTTTGAATTACTGAAAAGAGGTTATTCAGAAAATGATATAAAAAAGATATTATCAGGTAACTTCCTGAGGGTTTGGAATCAAATAATTGAAATTGCAGGTTCTTAAAATAAGTTTGTGGTAATTTTTTAAAAAACTATGTCATAATCTATTGATAAGAATTTAAAATAAAAAAATGAGGGCAAAATTTATACTTGGATTAATAATAGGGCTTACGTTTATTATTTCCAAACAAACGATAGCACAACGTCCATCAAAAAGTGATTTTGATATCCCATATGGAGACAATCCTGAGGCTGGAAAATATATCGTGGTAAATGGAACAAACTTATATTATGAGACTTACGGAAATGGCAAGCCATTAATGTTAATACATGGTAACCTGGGCAACATTAATAAAATGAGCCATCAGATAAGCTATTTTTCTAAACATTACTATGTAATTGTACCGGATTGCAGGGGCAGAGGGAAATCTGAAATGAATACTGATTCGCTGACTTACGATTTGATAACTGCTGATTTAATAGCACTAATAGAAAGCCTTAATTTAGATTCATGCCATATTATTGGATGGAGTGACGGAGGAATTATTGGTTTATTAATGGGTATAAATTACCCTGAACACGTAAATAAAATCGTTGCCATGGCCGCAAATTTATGGCCAGATACCACAGCGCTGCTTCCATGGACAAAAAACTGGATAGTAAATACAAAATTGGAAGCAAGCAAAATGATAAATGCACAAGACACTTCAAATGATTGGTATTCTATTTATCAACTTATGAATATGATGGACAAACAGCCTGATATAGAGCTGAAGGAATTAAAAAAGATTCAATCACCCGTTTTAATTGTGGCTGGTGATAAGGATTTAATAAGAGATGAGCATACAGTGTTAATGTACCAAAATATTCCTAATGCTCAATTATGGATAATTCCAGGCGGAACACATTTTGCCCCGGTCAGACAATCAGACTTGTTTAATAAGACAGTAAATAAATTCTTAGATGAACCATTTACCAGACCAGACAGTAAATTTTAACTACCGCCAATAAAAGATAAACTATGTCTGGATTTTTAATAAAGATCATGATGGAAATTGGAAATGGGCAAGGGTAATTTCAAATTCTACCAAACAAACACCAAATGCTGAATCGTAACGAAAAATTTACTAATTACAATCTTCATCGTTTTAATCTAAATTGATTTCTGGTTAGGGTCGAATAATTTGAAAGCACTATCTCATAAACTGTGTAAATGAAAATACCGGGGGTCGCGACCCCCGGTATTTTTTTGTTTAATTTAAATTTGCACAGTAATGAAAAAAGAAG